>JANYLE010000448.1 GCA_025363795.1 Mariniphaga sp.
ATTTTAACCTTTTGTTTTTCAGCCAGTACTCCCTTCTCCTGACAAGCTGCATGAAACTTGGCATAGTCGATACCAATAGGAAAGGCATCAACTTTAATCAGTTTATCACGGGTGTAAATAATGTTCTGCGGACATTCAAAACCGGTTGTGCGCTTAACTGATTTTATAAAATGTTGTGCGTAATCGTTTGTATGAAAACCAATTAAATCAGCTCCGAGCATTCCGTTTATAATCGCTTCCCGCCACGGACGCGGAATTAACCGGAATATCTCAAAGGATGGAAATGGAATATGCAGAAAGAAGCCAATCGTTGCACCAGGAATTTTCTTCCGGATCATTTCGGGGAGCAGTAACAAATGATAATCATGCACCCAAATGAAATCGCCTGGTTTAATGATTTTTACAAGCTCATCGCAAAACTTCATATTTGCTTCTTCATAAGCTTTAAAATACTGATCATCATAAACGCTATATGAAGGGAAATAGTGGAATAATGGCCAGATAAGGTCGTTACAAAAACCACCGTAATACAAATCGTTTAATTTTGACGGGATCGTAACCGGAACCAAATCAAAATTCTCATTTTCGAAATCGTCAGATGAGAAATTTTCAGGTAAATTATCTGCAATACCTGTCCATACGATCTTATTATCAAGCGCTTTATTAGTTTGTTTTTTTAAATTCTCTGACAAAGAAAGAATGGCCGATACTAACCCACCCGAATTCTGCACTGCCTTATATCCTTTCTTCGTTTTGGTAAACTTAAACGGTAATCGGTAAGCCACAATTACTAACCGCTCAAAATGCATATCTTTATTCATAACTTATTCTTCTAAATAGGATTAACTGTAATACATGCAAAAATGACTGATTAATAATCCATTAATCATCAACATCTAAACATCATGAATATGGATCAAAAAGATGGATCCAATAGCCATCCTGACCAGATTAAGGTTTAATAAATCTGGAAATATGGCGCTCATCTGAGAACAGGGCTGCAGTCTTAATCAGTGCCAAATGCGAATAAGCCTGGGGGAAATTCCCAAGTTGTCTTTTGGTTTCAAAGTCAAGATCCTCGCTAAGCAATCCCAGGTGGTTCGAGTAACCAATAATCTTATTAAATATTTCATAGGCATCTTCGGTCTCTCCGGTCACATAAAGTGCATGAATCAACCAAAAGGTACAGATCGTGAAGGATGATGATAGCCGGCCAAAATCATCGGCATTGATATAGCGATACATCAACCCATTATAGAAAAGTCCCTTTTTAATCGCGACTACCGTTTTTTTGAATTTTTCGTCCGACGCCGCGATAAAGCCGTATTCCTCCATCAACAAAAGTGAAGCATCAAGATCGGTTCCATGGTAGGTTTGGGTAAAACTTTGCATCTCTTCGTTCCATCCATTCTCCAGAATATCTTTTTTGATCCGGTCGGCCTCCAATTTCCATTGCCTGACATATCTTTTCATGTTCAGCAATTGAGCAATCTTCATTCCCCGATCTAAAGTAACCCAGCACATTACCTTGGAGAAAACGAAATGCTTGTCTGAATTACGAATCTCCCATATGCCGTTATCCGACTTCTCCCAGTCAGCTATTACTGCCCTGATAATGCTCCTTACAATCTCCCAGATATCCTCAATTTCGTCAAGCGTACCGGGGAAGTATTTGTAATACTGATAAATGACATCCATCAGATAACCATACACATCGTTCTGCTTTTGAAAATAGGCTGCGTTGCCAATCCTGACCGGTTTCGAGTTTTCATACCCACTTAAATGTAACAGCTCTTCCTCGTGCAGCACCTTTTCTCCCCTGATGCCATACATGATCTGGAACTTGTCCTGCCTCGTTTTTATGATTCCTTTGATAAAGGTTATAAACCGGCGGGCCGATTCGTTATGTCCCATATCGAGCAGCGTTTCGATTGACATGGATGCATCGCGAAGCCAGCAAAAACGGTAATCCCAGTTCCGCACTTCTCCGATGGTTTCAGGAATACTCGTAGTAAGCGCAGCCAAAACGGCACCGGTCGACTGGAACGACATCAACTTCAAAACCAAACTACTTCGTGTGATGATTGCATTGTGTAATTTAAATTTCTTGGAACGGTTCACCCAGTTTAACCAATAAACCTTGGTTCGGTTATATTCGAGGCTGACCCGTTGAGTATCAATAGTAATCAACTTCTGGTTATAGGTCAGGAGAAGAAACTGGTCACTTTCAAGTAAAACCTCATTCTTTCCAAGAATCGAAGCTAACGGGAGGCTTGAATAAAGATAGACGCAATCCAACGGATCATCAACCGATTCGGTTTTAATATAGTTCCTGCCAACATGATGAATAACATCCTTTTCGGCGTATTTCATCTTTGGATTATAATTCACCCGGAAGGTGGGCCGACCCGATGTTCGCCTGATATAGCGGTAGATTTCAGGAGGCAGGTAATAATTGGGCTCTATAAGCTTATAACGCGGCATAAAATCAAGCACCTCAAAACTTCCTTCGTCCGAAGTGAACTGGGTACAAAGGATATTGGTATTATCCAGGTATTTTTGAGTAATTATATATTTATCAGATACGATAAAGCTAAACTCGCCCCCCTTTTCAACATCCAATATTTTCGAAAAGATGGAAGGCGAATCAAAATCAGGGAAACAAAACCAATCAATGCTGCCTGTTTCTGAGATCAATGCCGCACTTCTGCAATTCCCTACAACTCCGTAATTTAAATTCTGCATATTTTGTTACTCATGGTAATACTTCCTAAAAATAGGCGGATTTTCCCGATTTAAACGAGAAACAATGTTAATAATTGTGCTGAGGCCGATTAAGCAACTCCTTTTGTTATTTTTGCCAACTTGATCAACCAATAAATCTCCAGTGCAGAAGAAAATTGTCAACGGGTATTTTTATACGATTTTGGGAACTATTGCCTTTAGCAACGTTTACATTTTCAGTAAAGCTGCATTGAATGAAGTAACTCTCCCGCAGTTTTTGTTTTCGATGTGTGCCATTGGATTTGTTATCAACCTGGTCATATTGTGGGCAAAAGGAGGTTTTTCAAAACTGGCCACAGTTCCCCGAATGATGTGGTGGATCTTCCCGACCTTGGGTTGCCTGGAAATCTTTACCGTTTCTACCTTTTATGCCTCAGTCAATGCGATCTCGGAACCTGCTGTAACCGGATTCCTTGGGAATCTTTTCCCTCTCTTCACCACAATACTGGGAATTGCATTTTTAAAAGAACGCTTCTCTCCGATTGAGACGGTGGGCATTTTTGTTGTTTTTGCAGGGGCTGTGCTAACCAGCTATTCCGGAAACATTGACTGGAAGAACTTCTTTATCCCGGGAGTAGGACTGGTTGTTATGAATTGCCTGGGTGCTGCCACGGCAACCGTAATTGTTCGGGCAAAGGTCAATAACCTCTCTCCCGAAATTCTTAGCTTTAACCGCACTTTCTGGTTGCTGATCTTCTTTTCAGGATGGGTAATCACAACCGGTACACCGCTTAGCTTCTCTACCCGCGCACTGACCAATATCACAATAGCTGCAATACTCGATCCTGTTCTGGCCATGCTTTTGGTTTACAAGGCCTATCAATACATTGAAGCTTCCCGCGGAACCATAATTCAGTCCACAAAAGGGTTGTTGATTATTCCGGTCGCCTTTTTATACTTTGGGACACTTCCATTGCCACACCAGATTGCCGGTGGAATAATTGCAATGATCGGGGTAATTATCATCGGATTAGGACAGTATACGCTGAACCTCAAAGAACAGAATAAAGCTGAAGCTAAACAAATATTTCATAATTAGGCACTTTACCTAACCTTCAGAGCGGGAATTTGGTCATTTCTTCTTTAAGCCTTTCATCCTTGAATTCGGTAACTGACATCCTGATGCGCCACTCTTTTGGAAAGGCACTATTGTACCGGTTGCCCACATTCTTAACCCAGCCTAACGGAATATTCCGGTAAGTAATCAGGTTCCAACCTCTGTTGACCGATGGCGCCGCAATATCGTCGCGCTTCAAATAGGTAATTGCCTCTTCCAATGACAGATCAATCTCCGGGAAAACAGTTCGGTTCAGGATAGTTGCTAACGCCAATTCATGTGCCGGCAGAAAATCCTTTTGCTTCATCTCCCCTATTTTTACCCCGGCGTGAATAATCCGAAGGTTGCTTTTTATCTGAAATAGTTCAGGTAGCAGGTGCGACGGGAAAGCGAGCAACGAATCTTCAAACCGCAAAACATCAAGACTTTCATCCGAAAATAATTTCCTGGCACTCTCTTTCTCAGCCTTTGAAGCCAGCAACGGATTTTCCTTGATCTTCCGTTGCTGCGTCGGATTACTTTCGCCGGTTTTCCGGACGACAGCCATAAAAAACCCTTCTCCGGATACTTTATGAGGATAAAACCGGTAACAAGGAAGACCACCCGCGTCAGTAACCGTAATTCCCCAATGGTCAGCTATTTTGAGCCCTATCGGCTCAATGGATGCAAATTTACTGAGCCACTGTATATTTTCTTCATTCTCAGCAGGATTAAAAGTACAAGTGCTGTAAATCAATACGCCGCCATCTTTAAGTGTTGGCCATACATCGGCCAGTATCCGCTGCTGACGTTGGGCACAAAGCTGGGCATTATCAGGCGACCACTCCTGAACAGCACTTTCGTCACGCCTGAACAGCCCTTCGCCTGAACATGGGGCATCAATCACAATAAGATCGAAAAACTGTGGCAACCGCTGAAAATCGCGCGGATCACTGTTCGTAACAACGACATTGGGCTTCCCCCATTTTTTTAAATTCTCAGATAAGATCTGTCCGCGTGCCCTTATCACATCGTTACTTACCAACAAACTATCTTTAGGGAGAAGCGATGCCAGATGGGTCGATTTTCCACCGGGGGCAGCACACAAATCGAGGACCTTCATACCCGGCTTAAGCCCGGACTGCCGGACTGCCTGTTCCAAAAACATTGAACTCGACTCCTGAACATAGTAAACGCCGGCATGGATAAAGGGATCGATGGTAAAGAGGGGGCGCTTTGGAATAAAATAGCCAGTGTCACAGAAGTCAACTGGCGTTAAATCGGGTTGCTCTGAAAACTTGTCACGGTTGATCCGTATTGTAGTTTTCGTTTCATTATCAAACGATTGATGAAATGCTTCAAATTCTTTATCCAGTATTTTCATCATTCGCTGCGCGAATATCTCGGGTAAAACCATTTTTAATTTTGTGCCAATGAATTTCAAAAATAGCTTTTTCATCCGTACTTTTGATCCAAACCCAAAATAATGGGTGGTTATTTACACGAATCACGCTGAATATTTCAGGATTTCTGTAGCTTTACAAACTATAACATCCCATTGGTTATTTTTATATAGAGCTGATTAAAAAACAAATATATGTCTTCTTCTTTTCGGTTACGGTATTTCCTTGGACTAATCCCTACGGCAAAAAAGATTGATTCTGCATGGAATGAACTTTCCAATATGCAGAATGAGTTGCTTCAGATTGAAAATTCCAAAGAGTTCGCACGCTACAATGAGCTGAATCAATTGGTTCAATCGAATGATTTTCAGACCAAAAAAAGCGAAATTGTCAATCTTGATTTCAAAGATAGTCATGAGCAACGGTCACTTGCCGAACTGGCCAGACTTGAACATTCAAAACCGATTAAAGATTATTTCAGGTTTATACAATCACCCAACTTTGA
>JANYLE010000454.1 GCA_025363795.1 Mariniphaga sp.
AACATGCATTCAATCGGACCCAAGAAAAGCTATCTTAAAGGATTAAGCAAAGGATTCCATACCTATGGTTTCGAATGGACCGCTGAAAAATATTCTTTCTTCATCGATGGCTACAAATTCCACGAAGAAACACGGGGGGTCTCGAAAATTGAAGAATATATGATCCTGAGCATGGAACTTCCTGGAGAACTCAAGAACCTCGCCAAAACGGTTTTCCCAGATGTTTTCATTGTCGATTGGGTGAAAGTTTACAAAAAATAAAATCATTAGGATGAGTTTTTTACAACGAAATAGGTCAATCCTCTTATTGATAATCTTTCTGATTACATTTTTTCCCCCCGGGATATTTGCCGCCGGCAAGTCGACAGATAAGAAAAGTGGAACACAAATCTCCGATATGGTCTTAATTTATCATGGTGGTACCCAACGTCCTGCATGGAATGTCGACCAACTAAGACCATACCTTTATCGTCAAAATTCAGGTAAACTGGAATGGCTCTTTGATGGTTTCCTTTTTCTTGAAATATTTGACAATATTAAGAATTACGAATACGATCCTGGTTTTGGGCATAAGACTGCAGGAAAAGAACAGTGGGAAGGGTTGCTTAACCGTTATTTTGGCGAGCAAAAAGGACCTGACGCTCTCGAAACCCTTCTCGACAGTCTTTCAAAAAACGGTAAAAAACCGGTGCGCAAGCGTCAGGTTGTTATGAGCATTCCTTGTCCCGTTAACGGATTTACCGAATGGGGTGAACTGAACGGGAAGAAACTCAACTTTAACAATCCTGATGACCAGGTACAGGCTGCATGTTGGTTTATCGATGAAGCATTGAAGCACTGGAAAAAAAAGAACTATAAGCACATTCAACTAAACGGCTTTTATTGGGTGCACGAGGATGCAGATCAATCTGATGCAGCCATTCCGATTGTGAAAAAATACCTGAAAGCAAAAAACTATAAGCTTTTATGGATTCCATACTGGGGAGCAAAAGGTAAAGGAGAAGGGGAAAGATTAGGGTTCGATTTTGCATGGCAGCAACCCAACTATTTTTTCGCAACGGATATTCCGAAACAACAATTGACTGATGCCTGTACTTTTGCTAAAACGCATCAGATGGGACTTGAAATGGAGTTTGATGAAAGGGTTGCCCAACCAGAATTCAGGGCAAGGTTCTACGACTACATCAACCTATTCAAAGAGAACAATGTTTGGAAACTATCCCCGGTTGCGTATTACGAAGGTGGCGGTGCATGGATGCAAATGGCCAAAA
This sequence comes from Mariniphaga sp., assembly GCA_025363795.1. Taxonomy (GTDB): domain Bacteria; phylum Bacteroidota; class Bacteroidia; order Bacteroidales; family Prolixibacteraceae; genus JAAFHB01. The sequence continues at coordinate 1,272 of JANYLE010000454.1, forward strand.
GCAATGTAGCAGAGATGAAAAAGATGTTTGATACGCTGGGTGATATTATAGTTGAACGCCAGACAAATGCAGATAAGATACACAAACATTAAACAAATGGTCACGGAAGCGGGAAACAAGATTGTTCCTTTTTCCGCGGTTTGAAAATGTATAAAGTAATGAAGAAACTCTCACTGCTCTTAGTTATCTTTCTTTCCCTTTTCGACGTAAGCGGAAAATCACAGCACCAGCGACCGGTTATTATCGGTTATGTCAACACTCCTGAAAGTAGTGTCAACTTCGGGACGTTCGATCCGGGCAAATTAACACACCTCATTTATACATTTGCCCATATTGTCGACAATAGGATTACCCTTCCGGAAAGTGACAGAAAATACCTTGCCCGGTTTGTTGCGCTCAAAGAAAAAGCACCTGAATTGAAAATCCTGATGAGCATCGGAGGCTGGACCGGTGATACCAAAGAATTTTACCTGATGGCCGAAAAACCTGAGACCCGAAGGATATTTATCAATTCAGTTCTCGAATTTATTGATCAGACAAAGGTTGATGGCATCGATCTTGACTGGGAGTTTCCGGGATTTGATTGGGTTGCTACGGGAGGTGCTTTATCATTAAAGCCAAATCGACCGCAAGACAAGATTAATTACAATGCGTTACTTACAGAGCTGAGAGCGGCATTTGCACAAAAATCGATAACAGGTAATAAAAAGCAATATTTATTAACGGTCACTACTTCTGCTCTGTCCGAAATTACTCAGGCTATCGATCTGAAAAATACTGCAAAACAAGTTGATTTTATTAATATTATGGCCTATGACTTCTATATGTCCTGGCTTCCATTGCCGATTTTCGTAACCGGCCATCAATCGAACTTGTTCGATACGCAGCGCAATCCCCGAACGATCAGTGCCGATCTTATCGTGCAGTATCACATCAATATGGGTGTTCCGGCCAATAAACTTGTTCTTGGTATACCACTTGGTTTTTATAATTATTGGAGCGGAGTAAATTCTAAATGCAATGGTTTGTACCAGTTTGCAACGAACACACACCGATATTCTGCTGCTGAGATTAAAACCATGATTGCCAATGGTTCACTTAAGAGATTTTGGGATAACAAAGCAAAAGCTCCATACTATTGGGACGCGAAAAGCCAAATATTTGCTTCTGGAGACGATGAGCAATCAATCCGACAAAAATGTAAATACATTAAAAAGAATCAATTGGCAGGAGCGATGTTCTGGTATTATCAAAAAGACCAGGAAAAGCTGCTTGATGCATTGGTGTCTGGAATGAGATAACTCATAGATTATTATAACGTAACGCTTGCCAAGTTAACGCAGGAGAAATAACAATAAGTCAAAAATTTAAAAGCAAAAGATGAACAGACGAAATTTTTTAAGATTTGCGGGATTAAGTTCTACCGGACTTGTAATGGCAAACAGCCTTTCAGCCAATATGCTAAGCAATAGTAGCAATAAAAAAATAAAACCCATTTCCGGATCATGGTTCGAATTCCAGCATCCTAACATTGGAGAAGGGGAATACTGGAACCCTGCGTTACAGAAATTTACTACCGAACAATGGAAAACAAAAGTAAGGGAGATCAAAGAGATCGGGATGGAATATTTGGTACTGATGGGAGTGGCTTACGCCGGATATGCTTATTATCCAACGAAATTGGCTCCTCACTTTGATATGGTTTGTGAAGATCCACTGGAAGCAATACTCACAGCTGCAGATGAGGAGGGGGTAAAATTCTTTATCAGCAACGATTTTTGGGGCGACGGTCAGAATGCAACCAAAATGATGAAAGACACCGATATAAAGAAAACCAGGGAGATGGCAATGGTGGAAATTGCGGCCCGGTATAGTCATCACAAAAGTTTTTATGGCTGGTATTTCCCCAATGAGTCATACCTGCACCCTTATCTTGATGAGTTCTTCGTTAGCTATATGAACGACTGTGCAAGAATCGCAAAATCGTTGACTCCGAACAGCGTGAATCTAATTGCACCCTATAATATTAAGGCTGAAAAAGCGGACGATAATTACGTCAAACAGCTTGAAAGAATGAATATTGAAATTATTGCTTACCAGGATGGAATTGGCGTCAATTCCACAAAGCTTGGTGAGCCTGCAATCTACTTTGAACATTTGTACAAAGCACATCAAAAAGCCGGGCGAGCTAAGATTTGGGCTGATATGGAACTATTTTACTTCGAAAGCGGGACAAAAGGGAACCTTTTGCCTGCTGATTTTGACACCCGTATATTGAAACAGATGGAAGATCTGTCGCCTTTTGTCGATAAGATTTTATGCTATCAGTACATCGGATGTATGAATAAGCCAGGTACAACTGCTTATGCTGGTCACGCAAACAAGGAATCAGAAAGATTATATAAACAATACAAAAGCTGGTACGATCATAACCGCAAAAAATAAATCCAAAGACATCGGCAATTCTAATTAATAGTAAATGAGAATATTCTTTATTTCATTTTTGCTGGCAATTACGCTACAAGTAAATGCGCAGTCTGAAGAGTTTCGTTTGCCATCTATTATAAGCGACCATGCTGTTTTGCAACAGTCAGCCAGCGTTAATTTATGGGGGTGGTGTCCGGGTACGTGGACTGTGAAAATAGTAGGTAGCTGGAATCCTTCTGACACAGTTTTTGCCACTCCGGGCAGAGATTGTGGATGGGAAGCCATAGTGAAAACACCAAAAGCTGGCGGTCCCTATTCGATTAAGTTCTTCGGCTTTCAGAATAAACAAGTAAGGGAGATCAACGACATCATGACCGGTGAAGTCTGGCTTTGTTCGGGCCAATCCAACATGCAGTTTAACGCTCATTGGGGTATATCTGATGCCGGAGATGCTTTTGTGAAGGATGGAAATAAAGAAATCCGCTTTTTTCAAGTCCTCCAATCTTACGATAACTATCCACAAAAAGATTGTGTCGGAGAATGGGTGGTGTGTAATGCCGCTGAAGCAGCCAATTTTAGTTCCATCGGATATTTATTCGGGCGTAAGATCAACGAAAAGCTTAACGTTCCGGTTGGCGTGATTGGCGCTTATTGGGGTGGAACAGCAATCCAACCATGGATGCCAAACGAATCGTTTCAGAAAGATCCGGCACTGAATATTATTGCTGAACGGATTCTTCCCAAATGGACCCCAGTTTCCCAATCAGTGATGTTCAATGCAATGATCAACCCTTTCGTAAAATATAAAATTGCCGGTGTGCTCTGGTACCAGGGAGAAGCAAATGCTGTTGACAGGCAAGGTTCTAAGGAAACGTCTTCAGATTATGGGAAATTGTTTGCCAGCCTTATAAAAGGGTGGCGCGAAGTATTTCGCGATAATTTTCCATTTTACTTCGTTCAGATTGCACCATGGACTGGTTACGCCAGATTGGATGGCGCTTTGCTCAGAGAGCAGCAGGACGAAACGCTCTCAATACCAGGAACCGGAATGGTCGTTGTGAGTGATTTAGTTGATGATGTAAAAGATGTTCATCCTAAAAAGAAACGAGAAGTCGCTGATCGTCTTGCAAATATTGCTTTGAAAGAACAATATGGAATGAGAAATCTGCTCCCTTATTCTCCACGCTTTACCAGTTTGATGATTGAGAATAATTCCGCTATTGTTCGAGTTGCTTCAGCCGGGAAAATGAGTTGCAAAGAGAAAGTGGTTACTGGCTTTGAAATAGCAGGAGGAGATAAATTATTTTATCCTGCAAAAGCGATCCTGGAAAGGGACGGCAGCATTCGGCTAACATCACAAAACGTAAAGAAGCCTTTGGCTGTTCGTTATTGTTTTACGAATGTTGCTGTCTCTGATTTGTTCGACATCAACAACCTGCCTTTGACACCTTTTCGGACTGACAAATGGTAGAACCCGATTTTGTCCTGAAAATTAATTGTATAACGCTTTGCTTTATTCGTAAGTTTTTATTCAATTTATGATAGAAGAGCATCTTAAAACACAAAATAATGAATAAAATAAAATTTCTGTTTGTCCTTTTTTCTATATCAGTTGCATTAAATGCTTTTCCCAGATCTCCTGTGCTAAGATTCAAAAATCAAAAATTCAAAATAGTTCAGTTTACTGATCTGCATTGGATCAATGATGCACAACATCAAGCTGTAAACGACAGTACACTTACACTGATGCGAAAGGTGATTGAAGTAGAAAAACCAGATTTTGTTGTATTTACTGGTGATGTCATTGTTTCAGGAGGTGCAGCTGATGCCTGGAAGAAGGTTACCCAGCCAATGATAGATTTGCGCGTTCCTTTTGCAGTAACTTTTGGTAATCATGATACTGAAACTGACATAACCAAGCAAAAAGCATTGGAAGTTATTCGGAAAAATCCTTATAACGTGACCTATAATGCGGATAAGAAGATTGCAGGTGTTGGCAATTGTTCGCTACCAATCAAATCAGCAGAAGGACATGCCGATAAATGGGTCATCTATTTATTCGATTCGCATGCCTATTCTCCGGATACGATGATGATCAAAGGTTACGACTGGATCAAAAATAGTCAAATTCAGTGGTTTCGGAAACAAAGTGCGTCCTTTCGCAGGACGAACAAGCGGACGCTACCTTCGCTTGCCTTTTTTCATATTCCGCTTCCTGAATTTGAATATGTTCGAACCTTGAAAACTACGGTCGGTGATACGCTTGAAGTTGTCTGCTCGCCCATTTTGAATAGCGGGTTATTCGCATCTTTCGTTGAAATGAAGGATGTAATTGGTGCTTTTGTCGGGCATGATCACAATAACGATTTCGTCGGTGTTAATGCCAATATTTGTTTGGGATTTGGACAGAAAACCGGATATGCAGCCGCCTATGAAGAGAAATTAGAGCGAGGTGCCAGGGTGATTGAATTGTATGAGAACGATAAGAAATTTGATACTTATATTCGGACTTTATCCGGTAAATATTATGAATATACATTCAAACGTCAATAAATTCATAATCACATCTTCAAATATTAAATGGTATTACCTATGGCAAAAATTGAAATGATGAGAAAACTATTTTTGGCGATAATTATATTAATTTATTTTGGCCCTGCTTCCGTCTGTTATTCACAGCAAAAGCTCAAAAATAAATCCGAAATCTCCAAAACTGTCACGCTCAGTAAAGAGAAGTTACTGGATAAAATCAAAGGTGGATGGGCCGGAAAGACAATAGGTTGCACTTATGGCGGACCTATTGAATTTAATTATAACGGGACAATGGTTCAGGACTATGTACCGATCAATTGGCCAGACGGGAGAATAAAATGGTATTACGATAATATTCCCGGCCTTTATGATGATTTGTACATGGATTTAACTTTCGTAAATGTATTTGACCGGTTGGGATTGGATGCTCCTGTCGATTCATTTGCTATGGCTTTTGCCAATGCCGGATATACTTTGTGGCATGCCAACCAGTCAGCTCGTTACAATATTCTGCATGGTATCAAGCCACCACAATCTGGTCATTGGTTAAATAACCCTCATGCTGATGATATTGACTATCAGATCGAAGCTGACTATGCTGGGTTGATGTCGCCAGGAATGCCAAATACGGCTTCTGGATTTTCGGATAAGATTGGGCATATTATGAACTATGGAGATGGATGGTATGGTGGTGTATATGTAGGGGCAATGTATTCCGTTGCATTTGTTTCTGACAATATTGAGACCGTGGTATCCGAAGCGCTGAAAACAATTCCGCCCAAAAGTACTTTTTATCATTGCATCAGTGACGTAATTAGATGGCATAAAGAATTTCCGAATGATTGGAAACGGAATTGGTTTGAATGCGAAAAGAAATGGAGCCAGGAAACTGGTTGCCCAGATGGTGTTTTTGTTCCATTTGACATTGATGCAGTGCTGAATAGTGCCTATGTTACAATCGGTCTCTTGTACGGGCAGGGCGATTTCTTTAAAACTATTAATATAGCCACCCGTTGTGGACAGGATGCTGATTGTAATCCTTCTACTGCCGCCGGGATTCTCGGAACAATGATAGGATATAGCCAAATCCCTGAGTTCAGGAAGAAGAACCTTTATGAGGTCGAGGACAGGAATTTTGCATACACGGCAATCTCCCTGAACATTGCCTATAAGATGAGTATGAACCATGCTTTGCAGGTTGTTGAGCGGAATGGTGGAAAAATAGACGGTGAAAGAATAACGCTTGTATATCAGAAACCAATCTCTGTACGATATGAGAAAGCTTTCGAAGGGCTTTTCCCGACAAGTAAAATTGAGGTCAAAAAGCCAATCTCAAAACAACCCGAAGTGACTTTTGAAGGAACAGGAATTGTTTTTAAAGGATATGTACAATGTCCAGACACTAATTATGT
>JANYLE010000025.1 GCA_025363795.1 Mariniphaga sp.
AGCACTGAAAGCATCTAAGTACGAAGCTCGTCTCAAGATGAGATCTCCTTTAAGGGTCGTTGAAGACTACGACGTTGATAGGCTGCAGGTGTAAAGGCGGTAACGTCAAAGCCGAGCAGTACTAATTACCCGTAAACTTTCAGGGTACGGTTTTATTAACTTTCCATCCGATATGTCACAATATTGGGATTGCGGAGTTCGGATTGTCGAATACGGAATGCAAAGAGCATCCGGAAAGGTAAATCCGAAATCACAACTCCGAAATCCGAAATCGTCTTTAGGTGACTATAGCGGCAGGGCTCCACCTCTTCCCATTCCGAACAGAGAAGTTAAGCCTGCCAGCGCCGATGGTACTGCGAAAGTGGGAGAGTAGGTCGTCGCCGACTTTAAATTAAGCCCTTCAGGAAACTGAGGGGCTTTTTTTATCCCCGAAGGTTACTTCGTACCGCTTACGCGGGACTCGCAATGACTGTGCACGAACGTTCAATGCCGGTTGCACTATAGTATATAAAATCCACCGTCATTGCGAGGATCCGCCGGCAGGCAAAGACGAAGCAATCCTGGGTAATCATGCAGCAATGAAACTCATAACTTTTTCCTCAATAAGATCATGGAATGATTCTTCATATTATCCTGATTGTAAATCAGTACATAGTTATAAGGTCTCGATATTTCATTTAATATCGAATGGACAGGGATATGATTATTTTTAATAACATTACACGCAAACCACATACCGAAGGAAGAAGCAGTATCATACTCACCACAGAGATGTTTATAATAGCCATGAACTGAATTTCTGAAGCAATTGTTTAAAATTCTTCTGTAAATATTGTCGTTCTCAAAGTCACCGTTTAACCCCGCCAACACAAGATCGATATCATCAAAAGTAAGCCTGTATTTAGTAAAGATTTTGTGAAACCATTCTTTTATACCCTCCTCACTCTTACAGAACGAAAGTATATTTACCGTTTCCAGAATAACATAATCAGTGGTTGACGGGTGATCGGACAGCAGAAAAAAGCTGACACCTTCCCCAGGGATACTTCCTTTGGATTCACTGCATCTGATATCAAGATTGGTACCTGGTAGTTCTTTGAATTGCCCTATACCTTTTTTGAGATTGTAATTCTCAGCTGTGATTTCGTCAAAACCACCCACCAGGATTTCAGCGGCATCAGAATCATTAAAATGCAATAAGGTATCGATTAACGCAGTATCAAATGAAACAGTTTTATGGGCAAACAGAACATTGTACCCTTTGCTGTCAAAATTTAAAGCTATCTGGGCGCCTATGGTATTATGCGATTGTATAAAAGCTGTTGGAGGAACCAGCCCTTCGTTTGTCTGAAGCATTGCATTAAGGAACTTTTCTGTGTCTTCCAGGCATCCCAGGCCAGAACCGGTAATTATTGCATCAGGTTTATCAATTCCTGCCTCCTTCAGTGTTTCAATTGCACAGACATTCCCCGATTTTACCAGGGTACTCATTCTGCGTAGGTTCAGTGAGGTGAAATACTGTTTGAAATCAGGAAGACAGCATTTTAAAAAGTTATCATGCACCTTTATACTTTCCGGAATGCCCTTTCCCGGAAATGTTTCCTGGGGTGAAATGGTCTGGGTTGCCCTGATGTAAATAGCCATATTATACTGATGACAAGACTAACGAAGTATTATTTCCTCCAAAGCCAAAAGAATTTGACAAAACATTTTGTACCAGTACATCGGAAATAATTTCTTTAACAGGAGAATATCCGAATTCTTCAATTGGCTCGCTGAAAAACAAGTTTGGGAAAATAAGATTTTCCGTAATCGAAAGGACAGAAAAAACCGCCTCTATCCCTCCTGCAGCCCCCAGGGTATGCCCTATATACGATTTTGTCGAACTGAATGGAGGAATATTATTCCCAAAAAGTCTTTTAAGTGCCATCCCTTCAGAGAGATCATTATTTTCGGTGCCGGTGCCGTGAAGATTGATATAGTCGATATCTGAAATTTTTATACCGGCCCGTGCAATGGCTTTTTTCATTGTTAAAAAAGATCCTTCACCGTCAGGAGACGACGCCGTCTGGTGAAATGCGTCATTCGTATTAGCATAACCCGAAAGCCTGCATAATGGAGTATTTCCTGTTTTCATTAACAGGTCTTCCGATTCGAGAACTACAAAACCGGCGCCTTCACCAAGATTCAGCCCTTTGCGGTTTTTGTCAAACGGCTTGCATATATCATGCGAAAGGATAAAGAGGCTTTTAAAACCATTGATGGTAAATCGCGACAGGGCATCAAATCC
>JANYLE010000050.1 GCA_025363795.1 Mariniphaga sp.
AATCCAGGCTCAGGCCGGAGACAAAGGCAAAGCTATTTCCTTGCTCAATCAATCTTTAAAAGCCGATCCCCAATACTATATGGCATTTTTCGGTCTGGCCGATATTTACCACGAATCAAAAGAGCGCCAACTGGAGCGTGAAGCGCTGAGTAACGGTTTACAAATTGCTGCTGACAGGTTTCCGAACGGGTACAAGTTCCTCGCAGAACTTTTATATGCTGATGCAGAGTATGCCCTGGCATTGAAAAATATGGAACAGTTCAATCGTCTGAAAAAGCCATTGACCATTGACGAGAACCGTTTGCTTGAATCGTGCCGTTTTGCGGCGAAAGCTGTGGAATCTCCTGTTTCGTTCCATCCCGAAAACGCGGGTGCTGCTATCAATACCGGAGAGGATGAATATTGGCCGAGTTTAAACGGTGAAGCCAATACGTTGGTTTTTACAAGATTGATTACAAAGGACAAAGAAGGACGAAAAATTTCATATCCTCAGGAGGATTTCTATGTTTCACGTAAGGATTCCTCCGGATGGCAAAATGCATTCCCACTGGGTTCTCCAATCAATACGGAAGAAAATGAAGGGGCGCAGTGCATCTCGGCTGACGGAAGACTTCTTTTCTTTACCGGATGCGGACGCCCTGACGGATTAGGAAGCTGCGATATTTATATGTCGGTCAGGCAGAAAGGGAAATGGTCTGCACCTGTTAACCTCGGAAGTCCGGTTAATTCCACTTTCTGGGAATCACAACCTTCAATATCAGCTGACGGACGAATGCTCTATTTCACAAGTAACCGAAATGGAGGCAAAGGGAAAATGGACATCTGGCGGGCCGAGAAACTTGGAGTTTCGCCGCAAGGTTTTCCTGTTTACGGAAAAGTCACCAATCTGGAAATTGTGAATACGCCAGGAAATGAACTCTCTCCGTTTATCCATGCCGATGGCAAGACGCTCTATTTTGCCTCCGATTTCTGGCCCGGGATGGGCGGGAAAGATCTCTTTTTTGCTCCGTTGGACAGCCTTAAAAAAACGCTTCCAAAAAACCTGGGGTATCCGATCAATACATCAGGTAACGAAGAAGGATTGGTGGTAGAGGTTTCCGGACAAAGAGCCTGGTATACGGCAAATAATAAAGGTTTTGGCGGGCGTGATATTTTCACCTTTGCGTTACCCGAAGCCTATCAGCCTCAACCCGTGTCGTGGGTGAAAGGCAGGGTCACTAACCGCAAAACAGGCCAGCTGATTTTTCCGGATATTGTCTTAAATGATTTGGTTACAAATCGTTTGGCTCAACATTTATACCCGTTTGAAAATGAGGGGGAATTTCTTTTTTGTCTCCCATCGGGGCATAATTACGGATTGAATATTTCTAAGGAAGGTTACCTTTTTCATTCGGAGAATTTCAATCTGTTGGAAGCATTCAACCGGTACCAGCCATTAAAACTGGATATTGCGCTTGATCCGATCGAAATCGGCAAAACAACAATCCTAAAGAATATCTTTTTCGAGACCGATTCCTTCCGTTTAAAGCCCGAATCAAAAGGCCAGCTTCGGGAAATTGTTGATTTTATGGCCCAAAATCCACGATTGGTCATCGAGATCGGAGGACATACCGACCACCAGGGATCCGAAAGTTATAACCTGGTACTCTCCGGGAAACGGGCAGAATCGGTTGTCAAAAATTTGATAAGTATGGGTATTGCTCCATCCAGACTGAAAAGCAAAGGTTACGGATTTTCAATTCCCATGGCTGATAATTCAACTGAAGAAGGAAGAGCCCAAAACCGGAGAACAGAATTCAAAATTCTGGAAGCCAGGTTGGGTAAGCCATAACTATATGAACGATCTGAATAATAAAACAAAATGGGGAGATCCGTGAAATGTCAGATTATCAAGCGCATATTAAAAATTGAGTACTTATTCTGAGTACTGCTTTCGTTATTGGAAAAACTGAAAAATCAGCTTCAGATTTACAGTATATTCCATCATTGAATGTAATTTTGCAACCTTCTCACATTTAAAAGAAAAGAGAGTGGAAATCTTCTGGCAGGGGTGTTTCACAGTGTCGATCAATTAATAACAATATTCTCAATATGAACAAACAACACGAAATTATTCTTCTGAATATATACGGCACCGATAAGCCCGGGTTAACCTCATCGCTTACCCAGATTCTTGCGAATTACAAGGTTAATATTCTCGATATTGGACAGGCAGTGATCCATAACAATCTGGATCTCGGAATTCTATTTGAAGTTCCGACCGAATCCGAATCGTCACCAATATTGAAAGATCTATTGTTTAAAGGTTACGAGTTGGGGATCCGGGTGAAATTTACCCCCATTAGCGAAAAGGAATATAATCTTTGGGTAACCAAGCAAGGCAAGGGACGTTACATTATTACCCTTGTTGGCCGTATTATTTCTGCAAAACATATTGCTGAAGTTACCGCAATTGTATTTAAACAGCAACTCAATATCGATAAAATTACCCGTGTGTCAGGACGGATTAAGCTTTCCGAAAGGACACAAGGGACAAAAGCTTGCGTGGAATTACTGGTACGAGGCACGCCACTAAATATTATTGAAATGAAAAGCAACTTCCTGACAATTGCTCATGAATTGGGTGTCGATATTGCATTTCAGGAGGACAATATTTATAGACGTACCCGAAGGCTGGTATGTTTCGATATGGACTCCACCCTTGTACAAACAGAAGTCATTGACGAATTGGCCTTTAAGGCCGGTGTTGGCGAAGCTGTAAGTAAGATAACCGAGTCGGCGATGCGTGGCGAAATAGATTTTGCCGAAAGCTTCAAACAGCGTGTTGCACTGCTAAAAGGACTCGATGAAAAGGTCATGATTCAAATTGCTGAGAATCTTCCGCTCACCGAAGGTACAGAACGTCTTTTCCGTACCCTTAAAAAATATGGATTTAAAACGGCTATTCTTTCGGGAGGTTTTACCTATTTTGGAAAATATCTTCAGAATAAGCTTGATATCGATTATGTATTTGCGAACCAATTGGAAATTGCAGATGGTAAACTTACCGGGAATTACCTGGGTGATATTGTAGACGGAGCAAAAAAAGCGGAATTATTGCGTAATATCGCATTTAAAGAGGATATTCATTTGGAGCAAACTGTGGCAGTTGGCGATGGTTCAAATGATTTACCCATGCTCAATATAGCTGGTCTTGGAATTGCTTTCCATGCAAAGCCATTGGTGAAGAAGAACGCGCAGCATGCTATTTCCACTACCGGACTCGATGTTATTCTTTATTTAATGGGTTTCCGCGAAAGAGACATTGAATAAAGCCACTCCATCACCGAACCTGCATTATATCCGGGGTGTGGAATTGTTGAAAAGCAAATTATTCAAGAACAATCTCCACCATGTAATCGAAATGAGCCCCGGCAATTTTATCTTTGACAGTAAAGCCACACAATTTGGCATAATCTGAAAACGTCTCGGGATCTACAAATAACCAGGGAAATGGCTTCCCTTTGATGGTTTTATAACTTAACTGATATTCCATCTCACCGTAATATGCATCGGACGCGATATCAATCCACGCCTCTCCGTTCTCATCAGTAAAGAGGTAAAGCAAATCAGATGAGTCGGCCAGAATTTTACCGCCCGGATTGAGCAGTGTCTTTAGGTGTAACAATAAGATTTCAAGTCCGGGTAAAGTCTGCGCAACACCTGCCCCATTCATCAACAAAAGGATCGTATC
>JANYLE010000082.1 GCA_025363795.1 Mariniphaga sp.
AGGAGAGGGTTCGTCCTGGTGCCTACCTGATCAAAATGGGGTGGTCCAACAACCAGCTGGTTAATATGCTCAGGGCAGGAGTGCAGGTACCGGTAAAAGTCACAATAAATAATATCAGGTTCAGGGAAGAACTTGCCGTCCGGTTGTCGCGGTATCTTGAACCAGATTCCATAGCTTTTTTAATTACGCTTAACAACGAAAAGATAGCTGCCGATTTGGGATTTACATGCGAATCATTTCCAATGATGTTTATTCCAAATACTTATGAGATTTACTGGAACACTTCTCCGGAGAAATTTATTAAAAGAATGAAATGGGAATATGACCGTTTCTGGAATGAATCACGCAAAAAAATGGCATATAATTTAGGATTATCACCACTTCAGGTAGTCATTATCGCCTCCATAGTTCAGGAAGAAACCAACAGGAATGATGAAAAATCGCGTATGGCTGGAGTATACATCAACCGGGTGAAAAAGGGATGGCTACTTCAGGCAGATCCAACAGTTAAGTTTGCATTAGGTAATTTCCTGATTAAGAGAATTTTAACGGCGGATTTGACAATCGATTCACCTTATAATACCTACAAATATGTTGGTCTGCCTCCAGGTCCCATCAACTTTCCTGACATAGTAAGTGTTGATGCCGTTTTAAATGCTGAACACCATAACTACATGTATTTCTGTGCAAAAGAGGATTTTTCAGGTTATCACAACTTTGCGCTATCACTCGCGGAGCACAACAGAAATGCGGCCAGGTACCAGAAAGAATTAAATAAGAGTAAAATATACAGATAGAACATTCCCTGGAAATCAGGTTTAAGTCTATTAAAAATAGATGACTGGAATAAGTTGTGTGAGGTCAATTGTTGGTAATTTATAGAAAATTGTTACTGGATTCAACAAGAATCTTCCAAGCTGTTCTTTGGTTTAATCGCCATTTACCTGAACTTCGCGCTCAAGTTGAACATTGAATTTCTGTAAAACATCTGCTACAATCATTTCTGAAAGGTTTAATATCTCTTTCCCCGTTGCACCACCTGTATTGATAATAACAAGTGCTTGTTTATCATGTACTGCCGTGTTTCCTACTGATTTTCCTTTCCATCCAGCTTTTTCAATCAGCCATCCCGCCGCAATTTTTACCTGGCCTGATCCAACCGGATAAACCGGAAGCTCAGGATAGCGTTTTTTTAGCTCCACAGCGGCTGCATTCGAAACTATTGGGTTTTTGAAAAAACTGCCGGCATTGCCTACTTTTAAAGGATCAGGAAGCTTTGATTCCCGAATAGCAATTACAGCCTTTCGGACATTTAAAAGGTTTATCTCTCCAAACTTGTTTACTTCGGCTTCCAAAGCACCATATTTCAGCTGAAAATTGGGATGCTTTGAGAGGACAAACATGACTGACGTTACTAAAAACTGCTCTTTGAGTTTTTCTTTAAATATACTATTCCGATAGCTGAAATTACACTCATCTTTGGTAAATGATTTGTTTTCAAGAGTATTCAGATCGATTCCCTTTACTTCGAGAATCACCGATTCTGCTTCAATGCCATAGGCTCCGATATTTTGCACAGGCACTGCACCAATATTCCCTGGAATCAAGGAGAGGTTCTCTACTCCATGCCACCCATTTTCAACACAAAAGGCTACAAAGTGATCCCAAACCTCGCCGGCACCTGCTTCGATGATTACATTATCTTCATTTTCAGAGATTAAACAAATTCCTGAAATTTCGGGATGAATGACCAGACCGTTGAAGTCACTAACAAACAATATGTTGCTGCCTGCTCCCAGAAAAAGTCTGTTTTCATTCATTACCAGAGGATTCTCTCTGAAAAAACTGATTATATCATCTGATGAATCAACTGTTAAATAGTGTTTTGCCAGAGCCGGTATTCCGAAGGTATTGTTATCTTTGAGCGAAAAGTTGTGCGACAGGTGAACCATAGAATGTATTTTTGACAAAGATACGCACAACTGTCTCTTGCCAAGGTTAAACTTAAATGTTTCTGGAATTTTGAAGAAGATTTTACTTGCGGTTACCAATGATCTGATTACCGACAATCGTGTCAACCGGATCGCAACGACTTTACAAACCATGGGATTTGAGGTAACTCTGGTTGGATGTATTTTTAGGGATAGGTCTGAATTGATGAGGCCATATCATACTCATCGGTTAGATATGTTCTTTCGTAAAGGGAAACTGTTCCATTTTGAATTCAATATCAGGCTATTTTTATTTGCGATGCGGGGACGATATGATATTTTGGTCGCAAATGGATTAGATACATTACCGGCTATTGGTATCACCTCATTATTAATTAGAAAGCCTTACGTTTATGATACCTATGATCTTTTTACCGAAAGTGCGGAGTTGATAGGTAGACCGATTGCGCGTTGGTTTTGGCAATTGTTCGAACGATTGCTGATCGGGAGGGCTCATAAAGTTTATGCGATCAGTGAATCAATTTCAACATTTCTTGGCACAAAATATCATATAAATGTTGACCTGGTACGTAATGTGCCTGAATATAAGTCGATCAAGAAGTTTCCACCCGAGTACCGATTGGTTAATGGCGGATTAAAAGTTTTGATGTACCAGGGAGCCGTAAATCGTGGACGTGGTCTTGAAATGATCATTAAGGCGATGAAATTTCTCCCGGAAGCGATGTTTATCATCATCGGCGAAGGGGAAGAGGAGGAAAAACTGGAGAATTTAATTTTGCGTTTAAGTCTTTATAATCGCGTGATTTTCTATGGAAGGGTGCAATTTGAAGAACTGGTATTTCTCACAATGCAGGCCGATTTGGGCCTATCTGCGGAAGAGGACATTTGCCTGAATTATCGTTATTCATTACCAAATAAATTGTTCGATTATATCCATGCAGGAATACCTGTGCTTGTTTCAGGGTTGCATGAGATGGAGAAAATTGTAAGAGAACGACAGATTGGTCAGATAATTACTGATCGTGCACCAGAAAAGCTTGCTGAACAAATTCGGGAAATGCTTTCGGATGATCAAATGGTAAAAAAATGGCGTGCAAACTCACTTGCCACAGCTAATGAATTTAATTGGGATAAAGAGCAAAAAGTTCTGATCGAAATTTACAAGGATCTGTTGTAACAGAAGGATTTAAATTACAATGCCTCTGATCGCAAAGTCGATATTGGATCCTATGAATGTGTAAAGGGCTTCATTATAGTTGAAATTAGCACCACCTTTTGTGATTCCCACAACACTTCAACGCAAATGGTTTCACCAGGTTTGATCTGATTCATCCTGAACATATAGTCCTGAATATTATTGACTTATTTTCTAATAACTGAGACTAAACATCTCCTTTTTTCATGCCACCCAAAGCTGCTGGTTTCCATGCGGCGACCAAATCAGCCCGCATTCCATTATTAACATTTCCCGCAAAGTCGGCATAATTCCGAGGGTGACTCCCTTCTAACGGATTCCAAGGCTAACAGGTTGTCCGCCAAGGAAAGCTTAAGAATTATGGTATCAACTCATTTACTGTTGCTTTGTTTTTTTTCTAACGCTAATAAAATTGTAAACGATAGCAGGATTCAGAATCCAATTATTTCAGGAGCTTTTATAGTCAACACGTTCCAGATTCATTTAAGGTCTGTCTTTAATAACTTTGGCGATTTGCAATAGGAGAATGCCGGTTAATACGCCCATTGCAAAAGAGGATAGTGAGTCAACTGCCCGGGCACTACCGTCCGAGACAATCATAAAATTAGTGACTACTGCAATAATCAATAGCATAGCCGTGATAATAATTCTCTTGTTTTTCATCCAATAATTAGTTTTAACTGGTTAGATGGAACTTATAATTGTTAATCATTCTCTTCTGTGCGATTCGCCCAAATGGATGGTTTGTGGTTATATTAGATTTGTAGTGTGTCGTCTAGCAATGATTCAAAATCAATAATCTCAGTATCATCCGGTACTTCTCTGATACCTCCTGCTTCGCAGATAATCTTACGAGCCGGAAATTTTTGGATTATCGGATAGTCGTGGGTCGCCATAACGATTGTTTTTCCTTCACTATTGATTTGCATCAATACTTGCAGCAGGGCTTCAGATGTCTCTGGATCAAGGTTTCCGGTTGGTTCGTCTGCAAGAATGATTTCGGGGTTGTTCAGTAGTGCCCTGGCAATCGTGATTCGCTGTTGTTCGCCTCCTGAAAGTTGATGAGGCATGCGTGTGCCGGAGTGACCCATTTCGACGATTGAAAGTACCTCCTCAATCCTGTCCTTAATTGCTTTTTCGTTAAACCAGCCCGTTGCTTTTAAAACAAATTCAAAATTTTTATAAACAGTGCGGTCTGTTAAAAGTTGGAAATCCTGAAAGATTATCCCGAGTTTCCGTCGAAGGAAGGGAACTTCTTTGGTTCGGATATTTTCGAGATGAAACCCGGCAACAGTTCCTTCACCTGTGGTAAGAGGCAATTCGTTATAAAAAGTTTTCAACAAACTTGATTTTCCACTCCCCACTTTTCCGATAATATAAAGAAACTCTCCTTTATTGATGGACAGATTGATATTCTTTAAAACCAACGTCTCACGTTGATAAATGTCTGCATTCTTTAATTCAATGATTGGCTCCACGATTCGAAAAGTTTTTTTAAAAGTCTATATTTGTAAAACCTCGTTACTACAAAACTAATGCTTTTTAACGATTTTTATTAAAGCAACATTTGGTTTAACGGTGACAGGGAAGAATAATTGCTTAATTGTACATTCAAATAATAGGATCTTGATTTTAAGAAAATGAAAATTAAAAGCCAGTTAATTAAGATATTCGTGATTTTCTTCTTCTATTCTATTCCGCTGTATTCGCAACCTGCGTCAACTCCGGGCAATAGAGAGGAGATTTTCAGAACTGCTATGGAGCTATTCAATGCAGATAAGTACGGATCAGCTGTTCATGAATTCCAAAAACTTCGCGACTTAGTAGGGCAACGTTCAGTCTTTGCTGACGAAGCCAATTACTATATTGCTGTTTGTTACCTCGAAATGGAAAATCAGAACGGCAGAAGCATGCTGGAAGCCTATATCAAGGATGAACCGGAATCGCCAAGAATCAATAGTGCCTATTTCAGGCTTGGGAGTGCTGATTTCAATTTAAAGCATTATAAACAGGCGCTTCAGTCTTTTAAAAAGATCGACAGGTATAAATTGTCAGGCAAAGAGTTGGAAGAGTTTAGTTTTAAGTCTGGCTTTTGTAACCTTGAAGCTGGCAATAATGATATTGCAAAGGTT
>JANYLE010000113.1 GCA_025363795.1 Mariniphaga sp.
CTATTGTTTTTAGGGCTAGTTTTAATCGTAGTTGTGGGGATAATAATCGGTATTAAACAAATAGAAAGGCAAAAAATTATTGAAAATGCAAAAACTATAATTGAAAAGCAGGGTGGATTAAGAGAATTTAATGAAAGTCTAAGCGGATTTACCGGCGTAATTAAAGAAATTGGGAATGATTATTTAATTTTGGTTGGTGGAGAAAAGACAATAAAGATTCTTTTGTTAGAGAAAACACAATACGCTCAATTTCCCTGGATAACACCCAAGGATCTATCGTCCCGAGTCCACCAGCCGATTCAAAAAACTACACGAGAATCATTGAAAATTGGAGATTATATTGATATAACCGGTTTACTGGATTCGAATAATAATTCTATTGACGCTCTAACCGTAATGGTTTATCGTGAAGGAGCAAAATAAAGATGAAACTTTTTTTTAAATGTATTTCCGTATTAGTTTTTTTTATAATCTTTTCCTTCTTTATCAAAAACCAAGTTTTTGCTGATTGTCAGTGTGATTCTGGGGGGTTATGGAGAGTCGGAGGTTATTGTTACGGTTTAACTTGGGGTGGTGGTGCTCCCTCAATGACATGTTTGTGTGCCTGTTCCCCTGGTGGTGGTGGAGGAGGAGATACGACCCCGCCGGCCGTAGTTGGAGGGTATGTTATAGCCGAGGGAGAAACCGGAGGAACCAGTAATTTGGCAGGACCGGATGGTACCATAACAGGACCTTATGGCGGTTATTGCGTAGAGCCAAAAGCATGGTCTTGTTCTAATTCTAGTGGAAGTTGCGCAGTCGATTATCGATGCGATGGTGACAATGGCCATCTATATCCTTGGCGTAATTGCGATAGTACGACCGGTACGACCGGTGATTATCGATCGTACGGAGTAACGGGAACGAATACGCTTGTGGTGAAAAGAAACGATTTGTCTCCTGATTTATGGTACAGCACGGTTTCCGTTAGTGGTGGAAAGATTGAGAAAGGTGGTTGGGATGCTCAATGTTCGGGAGATTGCGGAGATGATACTTTTGGAAGACCTTGTATTTATACTAGCGGAGGTCCTTATTTTAAATTTAATAGTTTTAAAGCCAATCAAACCAATACTTTCACAATCAATACATCAACTACGGATGGTTTTTCTCCGGTAAGTATGAATTTAACCGGAGCTACTACGGCTAGTGTAACCTGTACGGGCGGAACGACCTGTTCTTTAACGGCAACCTTAAATGCTGGTGGTCATAATTTGGCTATTGTGATTAAAAAATCGGATAAAGCTACTATTTTAGGCAGAATACAAAATCAGGCTAAAATTGATAACGGAATTAGCGATAATTTAATTGAAAATCCGGAAATTGCCGCTTGTGATACGGCCGTTAATGAAGTTGTCGATGTAACCGTGGGAATTGCCGGTAAGACCAACGTAACTGTTAAGCCCGATCAGTGCATTGCTAATTATCCGGCTTATGCTCGAGAAGTCGAGGTAGATCTAAATGGAAAATATACCGTTACGGCTAACGTTCCGTTTGGCTGGGAGGCTGTCGGATGGGCGTGTAGTTCCGTATTGGCTGGAGTTGTCGGTGGCACAAGTTGTCCGAATTCTGGAGGTACAGGGGTAGTTTCGGCGTCAGGGACCGGAGCTGTTGTTTCCAATGTCCCTTTAAAAAAAGACGAACAAGCGCACATTTGGTTTTATATCCGCCCGATTGCGCCGACTTGTACGATGTCAAATGTTCCTTCGTCCGTGGTTGCCGGAGAAAGTCTTTTAATTAGCGCTTTGGCCAATGTACCCGGCGCGGTGGCGACGGGCAGACTTTTCAAAATTGATTCAAAAACACTTCAAGACCCGTCGTTGAATGTCGGTATTTGTTCGGCAAATAATACCTGTACTGTTCTTCCATATACCCTGCAAACAACCATTTCCGATATTGGCAAAACTTATTATGCCTATTGTCGTGGTTGGAACGATGGCCGCAGGGAGTGTCGTCCATTCAGTTACGGTGCTTATCCGGCTGATTTGGATTGCGACAGTGATACGGGTGCAAACAAGGTTGGCGCCTGTCCGGATAATGATTGTAAAACCGTCACGGTTACCGCTCCTGGATCGTGGTTTCAGACACAGGGTGGAGATGTTCATTCGGAGGATATCGTTAAATCTTATGTTCCTTCGACCATGGCGGCAGCCTATCAATTTTTTAACTTAAATACGGATCCTTTAAATATTGCTTCTACCTATCCCGGTTTAATTTCCTATAAAACTTCCTATGATTTCTGGTCTGACGG
>JANYLE010000146.1 GCA_025363795.1 Mariniphaga sp.
TTATCTGGACCCACGGTATGAATGAAAACCCCACTGTTGATCGGTTTTTCAGGATAGCGCCATTCAACATGCAGGCGATAGTTCGCATATTCCTTTTTGGTGCGGAGATAGCCCATTGGTACTCCGGGTGTTTCGATCACCCCATCCTTTACATAGAAAAACTTGGCAGGATTGATAGTGGAGTCAGAAACAAAGGTTGACCAGCCATCCAGGTTCTTTCCGTTAAATAGCATCTCCTTTTTTTGGGAAAACCCTGCAAGGGAAGAAGTAACCAATAAAACTAATAGTAATGTCTTTATCATATAATGTTTAGATTTAATAACCCCATTTTTTCATTACTGCAAGGTCCTCTTTTACTGATTCAAGAGCTGTTGCATTTTGATACGACTCCTGTTCAATGATAAAGACAGAGGTTCCACCTATCTTTCGGCCGAGATCGATGGCCTCTTTTGTAGGTATGATCCCTTTTCCCAGGATTGCACTTTCAAATTTCTCAGGAGTATTAACTGCTATTTCGTCTTTTACGTGCAGCATTTCGAACCTTCCGGGATATTGACCTAAAATGTCTAGTGCTTTGGCTCCGGCAATGTACATATTACCGATATCCAATTGCATAATAACGAGTTTGGGATCCATGTTCTTCATCATGATGTCGAACACTTTAATGTTATTGAGTTTCTCGCTAAATTCGAAGTAGTGGTTGTGATAGCCAAATTTCATACCAGATTTTTGGCAAAGTTCACCGCATTTGTTGAATACATCCATGTAACGCAGCATGTCATCATAGGTGGTGCGCATGCTTTCTTCCATAGAAGGACTGATCACATATTTTTGACCCATGTAACCTGCATCTTCAATGGTATATTTCCATGAATCAGAAAACACTTTCTTTTCTGCATCCCAATGATTCTTACCCATTACGGTATGACCACTTGGCATTTTCAATCCAAGGTCATCCAGAATTTTTTTGAACTCAGCAGCAGTAAAACCATAGAACTTCCGGTTGATGTAGTTGGCATGTTCAACATTCTTATACCCCATCTTCGCCAGTTGGGTCAGCGTCCCGATTGGATCTTTTTTCATATCATCCCGAACCGAGTAGAGTTGGAGTCCCAGAATTTCGTTGGGTTTTGACGTTGCAAAGGCGGTTTTCGACAAAAGCGTTGTCCCGGCAATCAAAACAGCGCTGTTTTTAAGAAATGTTCGACGCGATGTTGTCATAATTCTAAGGTGTTGATATTTTGTTAGTAATAAAGGAATTTCATATATCAGTCAGCTGAAGCTTGTAACTATCGCAAAACCGCTCCATTGCCTGATTATTAATCCGGATGGTCGGTCTTTATGTTTACGCTATAAATTCCAAACAAATATATGGTTTACTTCTGCAAAAACAAATGACTGAACTTTTGTGGGCTGTATAAAATGTCCTTTAAGTAATGTGAACTAAATAATGTCGCTTTTTTGGGAAGAAGTGAGAAGACAGAAGTGAGAAGGCAGAAGTAAAAGCATCTGCACTACAGGCACGTACAGTCTTGCTACCTACATTCTAAAAGCCTCATACAACATTATATTATTCCAATTACATAAATGTGGAATGGGTGTTTCCCTGTTTTATGCAACTATTGTTCGACTCTTACGGTTGATCAGGTAAACGCCGGAGAGGATAAACACCATACAGACCAGGTGCAAAACCGTCACTTTTTCATTGTCGAGTAACCCCCAAATAATGGCGAAGATCGGAATCACATACGTAACTGATGCTGCACTTACGGCGGAAGAATGACGAATCAGACTGTTCATCAATAACATGGCAAGTGCGGTACCCAGAATTCCAAGAGTGGCAAGTGCAAGAAGGTGTAAAAGCCATCCCGGTTGTGCAACAACAGGTGTCAGATCGGTGGTCAGAAAATAAATCAACGCAACAGGACCAATAAAAAGAAAGGATAACGAGGTGACCTGTACTCCGGTGAGATGCGGAAGGTGCGATTTGATCTGATTCATACTGAACGCGTAAAAGATGGTGGCGAGCACAATAAAAAAGGCATAGCCGTTGACGCTGCCAAAGTGAAATCCATCACCGGTAAGGATGAGTCCCATAGCTCCTGCCAATCCAAGCGATAATCCGATCACCTGTAACCACCTGAGGGCTGTCTTATGAAAGAGTAATCCAACGATCAGGGTAAATACCGGAGTGAGGGAGTTGAGCATTCCTGCCATTGAACTATCAATCCGGGTTTCTGCTTTCATGAACAGAAAAGCCGGGAAAAAACTGCCGATGAAACCGACGATGAGCAGGCTTCTCAGGTCCTTTCGTTTCAGATTATTCAACTGTTTCAATGAAATGGGTAAAAGTACCAGCGAAGCAAACAGAATACGTAAGGCTCCCGCTTGTTCTGGCGAGAAACTCTTCAGCCCCATCTTCATCAGAATAAACGAACTGCCCCAGATAAAGGCTAATATCATCAGAATGGCAAACTGAAACCAACGCTTTTCCCAGATCATAAAGTTTGTTTTTGAAGCTCGAAAGGTAATACAAAACTTTTATCCGGAAGAGAGGGTCAAAAGAATTGGCATTTTAATACCCGAACCGTACACGGTGTTCTGCCAATCGTTGCAGCGACGGATAAAACTTCTCTTGTTTAGGAAGCAGGATTATTTTGTTTTCAAATTTCTTGAACCCGGCAGGAAGATTGGCCCCTTTTAACTTTGGATGAATCAATATCCGGTAATTGTCGGATATTGCTATAAGTCCACAATCAAATGCCCGATGAAAGGTGGGCGTGAAAGCAATACCATTCCGGATCGTATCGTCAAAAGCCTCGGCAAACGGGACGATGTGGCAAGCATCCACCAATGGCGTAAGTCCTGATGATTCTATTTTAAGTCCGCTTATCGCACATCGGTTGTCGTAAATTTCAAGTACTGCTTTTTTGAAAATGTAACTCCGGATAATCATCTCTTCTTCTTTGGTTTCGATTGTTTCTTCCTGGGTCTGTTGAATCATTTCACCCGTGAAGTTTTCCGAGACATTGTTTAGGATGTGTTCTTTAATCTCTTCCGAATATTTTGGAAGGGTCCCAATAATGGGAACAGAGCGATCAGGGAAATAGGCATTCAACAATCCAACCTTCAATGCCTTTCTTTCATTATGATTTGAAAGGGCTAAATAAAAATCGTCCGATAGTTGTGCCCCTGAGATATTATTCCTTAACTTCTTTATGCTTTTGAAGTAATTTCTTTTTATGGTTGGAAGTTTTTCACCGGGAATTGGAATAAGTTTCCATAATCTCCTTCTTTCATTCCCTAAATTAAAGAATGGTAATGAGAAATTAGGCTCTTCGTTTGTCCTTACAAGCATCTTCCATAAATCATAATAACGCAAAAGGAGCTTTTCGCTAATATCAATCTGGTTCTTTTCAATCTCTCCATTTTCGAACGACTCAATTACTGCCAATAGTAAGATAGGTTTATGGGGTGCCAATCCATATTTGGTAGAGATCCTGCGCAATGACGTGATTTGCTGTAATAATGCTTCCATAATTTCATTAAAGAGATTCTCTTTACAAAAATTGTTCAGTATACGAACCATTCATTGTAAAGATGCTTTTGAGGTCTTATAAGGTTGCCTTAAGTCGGCTTTTTCTCTTTAAAATAGGAGAGATCTATAACTGTGATAGATGTAACTATTTACATTTAATGTGTAACTTTTAAGTAAGAGGGCGACATTATATTTGTAACTGAGTAAAATAATCCTGTGACGTGATTGTAAGTTGCAATCACAACGATTGAAAGGTATCCCTTTATCAATCAGTTTTGAAAATGAAATCCATGTGAGCAAATTACTCGTTGAAGACGATGTTTATCTCAGCGGGATTCCATACGAATATTTAAAATCAAATTATTAACCCATGAAAGCAGCTATCCTGATCGCATTTTTACTTTTATCTTCTCAGTTTCTAAATGCTCAGGTACAACAGGTGCAAGCCAAACACGATACAATCGTACCGGGTAACGGCAACAGGGAGAAGCAACTGGAGAAGATCAAAGAAAAAAAAGTAAAACTTCATTCCGATTCAGCGATAGCCGGTAATGAGCCCAGGGAAAGTTCGCTTATAGATACCACGTTACAGAATAAATACGGTGACTTGCTTGATGATGATCCGGAGTATAACAAACGATATTCAATCATGAAAGCTGCTACGGCAGCTTCGGGCGGACTTCTTTTTACCTGGCTGTTTGACCGGTTTGTTTTGAAAGCAGACTATGCGCATATCGGGATCGATACCTGGAAATATAATCTGAAATATGGATGGGAATGGGATAATGATAAGTTCGGAATAAATTTTGTCGGGCATCCCTATTCAGGAGCACTCTCATTTAGTGCAGCCCGTTCAAGAGGTTTTAATTATTTTGCTGCATTTGGTTTTGCAACAGGAGGAAGTCTGATGTGGGAATATTTTGGCGAAAATACACGCCCGTCCTATAACGATGTAATCAATACGCCAGTCAGCGGAGCATTTTTGGGTGAAGTCCTTTATCGCTTGAGTTCTAATGTACTTGATGATCGGACCAGGGGAAGAGAACGGGTATTCCGGGAGATTGCAGCCGGGATAATTGACCCCATGAGGGGACTTAACAGGCTTATGGAAGGAAAATCTTTCCGGATTACCAACAAGGAGATTTATGAAAAAGAACCATTAAATGTTTCCTTGTTTACAGGAGTTCACCGGATTAATGATAAAAATAATGGCCCGTTTGGAAATGGGTCCAGCAGTTTAATTTTTAACGCACAATTTGATTACGGTAATCCGTTTGAAATCAGGAAGCGTAAACCGTTTGATTTTTTCAGGCTTCGCGCCGATATAAACTTTGGTTTGGGCAATAAATTTCTTGATAACATAACCGGATATGGAATTCTGTTTGGCAAGAATATTCAGGTTGGGAAAATGGCCCTCCTTGCCGGCGGATTTCAGTATTACGATTATTGGAATAACAGCACATTCGAACTCGGTACGATTGGATTGGGTGCCGGCGTGTTTTCGAAGTTGTCAATTAATAAGACGAGTAATCTTTACACCAATATACACCTGGGATTTGTTCCTTTGGCAGGAAACAGCACTGAGATAATCACGGATACTGCGACAGTCAGGGATTATAATTTTGGCGGAGGGTTGCAGGGAAAGTTCGAAAGCACCTACAATATGGGTAAGTATTTGAATGTTTCATTGATCTATTATAATTACCTGATCCGTACCTATCATGGTGCGCCGGGTTATAATTTTGTCCAGATTTTTAAACCACGCATCACCGTTCAGGTCTACAAAGCGCTGAGTGTGGGATTTGAAAATTACATCTATGTTAATGACCAGAATCTTCGTGATTATCCGGCTTTACATTCAGTGAGAACAGAACAGAAAGTTTTTCTGCTGCTTTATCTCGAAGACAGCCAGCGGAAAGGTCGATATAATTGAAAAAAATGAATGAACTACTAAGAGATAAAATATACCAGCGGTTGAACAGGTTTGTGATCATCCTGCTCCTAGTCGCTTTTCAATTCAATGCATTTGCGCAGGAAACGAAAAAAGATACAATTCCTGAAACAAAGGGAGAAAAGGAGCAAGAGTATAAGCCGTATAGCCTGTCTCAGTTTGGACACGAAACATTCCTGTTTATCAAGCAGCCCACCACCTGGAAAGGGAAGGACTGGCTGAAGGTAGGCGTTATCGTAGCCGCTACAGCGACCGTAATGCCATTTGATCAGGCACTTGTGAATTCAACCCAAGGCAATCAACGGTATAATAACAGTGTTTTCATCGTCGGTGGAAGAATGTATGGCGAATGGTATGCAATCGGAGGCGTAGCTGGTTTATTTGGGGCCTATGGATTGATAGCCAAAGATAACAGGGCAAAAAAGATCGCCATTGAATTGGCACAGGCGGGGATTTATGCCGAACTTATTACCCACTTTCTAAAGAATACAATTGGAAGGGCAAGACCCTATACAAATGAGGGAGCATTCAGCTATCATCCTTTCAGCCTTTTTGATGTTAACTATAACTCCATGCCGAGCGGACACACAACGAGTGCCATGGCACTTTCGACAGTTATGTCGCGTCATGCAAATACAACCTTCTTTAAAATTCTGGCATATGCCCCTGCTGCATTCACAATGTTCTCACGCGTTTACCAGAATCAGCATTATTTGTCCGATGAGATCCTGGCCTGCGGAATTGGTTACTTTGTAGGCAATTGGGTGGTCGATTTACACGAGGGGAAACGGCACCGGATTAATGTTGCCTCCATTTATCCGGCGGT
>JANYLE010000187.1 GCA_025363795.1 Mariniphaga sp.
TACTCAACCATTCCAAACTTTTTTGATCATACTTGTTATATCCGCGACTTGCCTCGCCTTTATAACCGTTTTGAATTTCTGTTGTCATGTTTGACGGTTTAAACCAGAAATCAAAGTAGTCTTTTGTGTTTTGAGCTATAGTAACCTGAGTATTAAGGTCCTTTGTGATATTGAGTTTAAATGTTCCATCCCAGTCCAAAAATTTGGCCTCGGTTCCACTTTGCTCTAATTTTTGTAACTCAACCGGATTGAACTGACCATCACTACCTGAAATTGAATAGTACATCGTAGGATCTGTTGGGTCTTTGACCGGATAAGTTGGATTCAATGTTAAACCTTGCGTAAAAACGTCGTTATTTGAATTGTTCATTTTAATATAACGAGGGGCAATATTTAACGAAATTTTGTAGAGATTGCTTGCAGGTGCATGGTTCAGTGCAAAGCGTGCTCCATACTCTTCGCGGTCCGAACGAAGATCCAACCCATTTGCTTTGCGATAATCCACTGTTGCTCTGTAAGTGGTGTTATCGGTTCCTGCTGAAATTGACAAAGTATGACTTTGAACAGTTGAAATACTCCGGGATACCTCTTTCAGCCAATCTGTATTTCCGCCATAATCGGGGCCACGGTTATTTTTCAGGAAATCTTCTCTCGATAATGATTTTAGCTGATTATTGGCAAAATCTGCCGAAGTATAACCATTGTAGGTTGTTGTTACAGCGCCACTGCTTCCTTTTTTTGTGGTTACTAAAATTACTCCGGAACTACCACGTGTGCCATAAATAGCTGATGCTGCTCCGTCTTTCAATACATCAATTGAAGCGATGTCATTTTGATTGATATTTTCCAGATTTCCACCTGGAACTCCATCAATTACCACAAGTGGGCTGCTTCCTGCATCACGCGATGATACTCCCCGTAACTGTATACTTGGACTGGAGTTAGGATCGCTACCCCCGGTATTGGTTATTGAAAGGCCAGAAACCAGACCTTGGATAGACATTAAGGGATTTGTGCTGCCGCTTTGAAGTAGCTCAGCACTCGTTACATGAGTTACAGCACTCGTAAGTTCTTTTTTACTTACAGATCCATATCCAATAGCAACAATCTCTTCAATCCCAATTGCTTCCTCAGCAAGCGTAATATTAATCGTTGTTTTTGTCCCGACTGCAACTTCCTGTGTTTTCATACCCACAAAAGAAATTTGCAAAATCGCATTCTCCGGAACTTCTGAAATTGTAAAAATTCCGTTGGAGTCTGTAATTACTCCTTTTTCGGTCCCTTTTATCACGACCGAAGCACCTGGTAAAGAGCCTCCTGATGAGTCGGCAACTTTACCTTTTACAGATTTTTG
Organism: Mariniphaga sp.; assembly: GCA_025363795.1. Classification (GTDB taxonomy): domain Bacteria; phylum Bacteroidota; class Bacteroidia; order Bacteroidales; family Prolixibacteraceae; genus JAAFHB01. The sequence goes on from JANYLE010000187.1 coordinate 1,355, forward strand.
CTGCTGTTGCTGATTCAATTCTGAATCGGTTGCAGTAGTTAAAATGATCTGACGATCTTTGATTAAATAAGATACATTGGTTTTTTCGAAAATTTCGGAAAGAATATTACCAATACTTTCGTCTTTTACATCAACATTGACCTGTCGTTCGACGTCGAGAAGTTTTTGATTGAACAGAAAGAAAAATTCGCTTTCGGCTTCAATCTTACTTAAAACGTCAATGACCTTGGCCCCTTGCATTTTAAGCGTCAGACGCGTTTGTTGTGAATAGGTAACCGTTGCAAAAGCCTGCGCAACAAAAAAGAATAAAAAAAATACACTAAGACGCATAATTTTCAAAAATTTTAGGAGTACCCGGTTAGTCACGGGCCTCCTGGTTCGTTTTTTTTGCATACATTTGAATCATTAAGTGGTTAAACAATAATTGCGTGTGATACTACTTGATTTGACAGGAGAGTGGTTCGAACACTTTCCTGTTTTTTTTATTTAAATTGATTGATTTTTAGTTTGTTAATTCGAAGAACGACCTTACGCTTCTGATATATTCCCTGACTGTCCGCAGTCCTTTTTACTTCATTGTAACTGATTGGTGTTGTGATTGAAATTAGTTTTAGCACTTCTTCAAGTGGCTCATCGATAAACGTGGCATGAAAGGTATAATTGTCGAGTAACTTGTCACCAACCACTACATCGGCATTATACCACCGACTTAACCGGAGTGCGACCTGTTGCATGTTTTCGTTTCTGAAAACAAGTTTGCCTTCTTTCCATGTTGTATATTGTGAGGCGATTACTTCCGTCTTGGAAAAGGTCTGATTTTCAATATTCAGTATCAATTGCTCGTCTGGTAACAGACTCGCCAGTTTTTTGCCGTCTTTTGTTGAAACATCCACTTTCCCGGTTTGTAAAACGATCTCCTCTATTTTTTCATCTTCATTGGCGATCACATCAAAGGTTGTTCCCAAAACTTTAATGTTCAGATTTTTAGTATTCACATAAAAAGGAATTTTTTTGTTGTGAACCACATCAAAAAATGCTTCACCCGTAAGTTCTACAGATCTTTCCGCTGTGAATTGAACAGGGTATTTTAATGTTGACCCACTGTTTAGAAATCCTGTAGATCCGTCTGGAAGTTGAAATCTGGTACGAACTCCTAAAGGACATTGGATTTCAGCATATGAAATCGACGTGTCTTTAACTGACTGAGTATAGATATACCCCATAAATGTCAGGAGAAGAGGAATGATCAATATCGCAGCAACACGCTGGAACGTTTTACTAAAGCTAAATTGTATCAGTTTGCTATTTTCATTCAAGCGGATGCGATGGTGAACACTATCGAGTGTTGGTTTAAAATCTCGGTTGGGAGTGATTTCTGTTTCAAGCCTTGATTTCAAATCTTCGTGCAAGAATTGTTCAACATGACTATTTTTTTCGTCGGACAATAGATCCGAAAGCTCAATCTGTTCTTTTAGTTCTAATTTCCCTTCGGAATATTTTTGGATCAAATATTGTAAACGTTCCTTCATTGCAACAGGTTGAACAATTTTTTTTGCAGAATACAAGCTAATGGATTTTTGAGTGTTTTCGAGTCTTATATCCCATGTCATTCCTTTTCTCATGGGTGTATTTGAAGTTTTTTGAATTTTATTTTTAATGCGAATAATATCAGGTAATTATGATTTGAGAAAATGATTGTCCATGAATTCTAAAAAATGAATCAGGGTATTATGCCAGTCACGATCGGCTTTCGTCCGTCATCCAATAAAAACAGACTTCAGACTTATAAAAAAGGTGGAACTGATTGGATGAATTAGTTTAGAAGAATTTGCAAGATGCGTTTTCAGAATACAAACAGTCCGGCAAAAAGGAGCAAAGCGAGATTTTCATTTTTTAATTGCGACCGGATAAAGCGGAGTGCCTCTGAAACCTG
>JANYLE010000188.1 GCA_025363795.1 Mariniphaga sp.
GCATTTTTAAAAATGAAAAAGTTCGATATTGCAAAATTGATGGAGGCTTAAACATCAAATTATCAAGACCTATTATGAATTTTAAATATTCAACAACATGAAAAAATTGAAATTTGCAATTAAAATCAATGCTACAAAAGAAAAGGTTTGGGAAGCACTTTGGAGCGAACCTTCCTACAAACAATGGACAGCAGTCTTCAGTCAGGGTTCTTATGCTGTAAGTGATTGGAAAGAAGGGAGCAGAATTAAATTTCTCAATGCAACAGGTGACGGTATGTATTCTGTTATAGAGAAAAAACAGATCAACAAACAGATGACATTTAAGCATTTGGGCGAGATTATTAATGGTAAGGAAAAAGAAAGCGAATGGGCAGGCGCCTTAGAGAGCTATTTACTGACGGAAAAGGATGATGGGACCGAATTGATTGCAGAGATGGATACGAACGAAGAATACCAGTCCTATTTTGAGGGGATGTTTCCCAAAGCTTTGGAAAAGATCAAACATCTTTCCGAAAAATAATAAACAGCACAGGTGCAAAGCACCTATTATATTTATAACAAACAGATTAAAAACTAATCAATTAAGGTACAGCGTACTGAAATACCAAATGATAGATTATTGAATTGTGTATTCCATTTAATCGAAACACAATAATAGATCTTATTATCTTAACTAAAGATCAAACTTGCGTTGAAATTCCAGTTTTGCGTTTTCACTTACGATCGAACCCGAAAGGAACGAACGTATTGAGCCTGAATTAGGGCGCGCGAAAACGAAATATTCAGCGGATGACTGTGCATTAACCTCGCCTTTTCGAAAAGAATTCTGTATTTTTGGACGCAATGAAAACCGATGCCATGGTTGTTCAGGCATTCAATACGGTTCTTATTAAGAATATAAATATTTCGAATAAACTATCACTGCTTCAGAAGGTTGAGTAACTTTTTAAATGGGTGACAGCGATAATTGCAAACAAAAAGAATAGCATCACCAATTAAAAAACAACAAAGCATGACCGATTTGAGTGAAGAAAAACCAAAGATATATGTAAAGGCAGTAGTTTTGATTTTCTCTGTTTTGCTCTCCACTTTATTTGGAGCATTACTCTTTGCTCAAAACCTGAGAGAGATCGGCAAGAAAAAAGAAATCTTTAATATTTTCCTGTTTGCAATTTTCTGGAATACGTTGCTTTTGAAAATTCTTGGAATGATGATTCCGAATCCCTTAGTCGTCTATGGAATTACAAATACTGTGGAGGTTTGCTGCTGATATTTCCGTTCTGGAATTATTACCTCAGTGAAATTGTCGCTTTTGACAGGAGAACAATCTGGTTACCACTCATTTTTTTCATTGTATTGGTCGGAGGGTTTACAGCATTTCTTCTGTTGTACCATCACCGATAACCAAACCAGAATCATTTTTTCTTGTCTGGTTCAAGCTTCTTCTTCATTTAGAAAGTTATATCGGTCAGATTGCGTTGAAACATTTTAATCGTGTTGAAGATTCTGCCGGGATAGAATTTTTTCACATATTTGTTCATGCATCGAGAATTCAGACTGGTTGAAAAACAAATTGATTTATGCTGAAAATAGTTACTGAAGAATCGCTCTCCGAATTGAGCAAAAAGGCAGCACTTTTGCCCCGTAAAAGGTTGAATTTTAATTTCCATGAAGATCTGGCCGATCCAATCAACCGGATGCTGAATGCGTTTGAACCCGGAACCTATATTCAGCCCCACAAACATGAAAATCCCGACAAACGCGAAGTTTTTATCGCATTGAGAGGAAGCCTTGTTGTGGCAATTTTTGATGAAATGGGAAATCCGCTTGAATTTGTTTTGCTTGATCCGCTGAAAGGGAACCATGCCATTGAAATTCCGCCGGGTACCTGGCATTCGGTGTTCTCGCTCGTAACCGGAACAGTCGCTTACGAACTCAAAGACGGACCATATCAACAGATTTTGGATAAAAATTTCGCATCATGGGCCCCAAAAGAAGGACATCCGGGTTGTGATGATTATCTCAGGAGATTAACCGATCAGTATTATCAACGATAAATATTCCTTACTATTGATTTAGTAGCCTGAAAGGCAGGTTCACTTGAAGGAAACTATTTTCCGGATATTTTTCAATAATTGTTAAATCAAAGAACTTACCTATTTTTACCATCTGTATACACATATGTTAAACTTTATAGTCTTTAACATTGTTTTTAAGCCATAAAATAATTCTGAATGCATCCGATTGTCCAGGTTAGTAATGTAATTAAGCATTTTAAAGATGTAAAAGCTGTTGATGGCGTCAACCTCGAAATGCAACAAGGTGAGTTTCTGGCTTTGCTTGGGCCAAATGGCGCAGGTAAAACCACACTTGTCGAAATGATTGAAGGGATTCAGCATCCTGACAGTGGCGAAATACAGATTGATGGCAAGCATTGGAAAGGTCATGCCCACGAACTCCACCACATTATCGGACTATCGTTGCAGGAAACCCATTTTCTTGAGAAATTAACGGTAAAAGAAACCGTGAAGTTGTTTGCCAGCTTCTACAACCTGCCGAATAAACGGGTAGACGAAGTGCTTGAGATGGTTAACCTGCGCGAAAAGCAAAAAGCTTTTGTCGATAAGCTTTCTGGAGGACAGAAACAACGTCTTGCATTGGGGATTGCCATGCTGAATAATGCCAAACTGTTGTTATTGGACGAACCCACAACGGGTCTCGACCCAACAGCCCGCCGCGAAATGTGGAATATACTGATGCAACTGCGTGAAGAACACAAAATATCGCTGATCCTTACGTCTCATTATATGGAAGAGGCCGAATTCCTTTGCGAAAGGATTGTCATCCTCGACAAAGGGAAGATATTGGCCCAGGGAACCTTGAATGAGATCCTAACTGCCAACAATTGCTTCGAAACCATTGAATTTTCCCTTAATGAACCTGTCCAAAATATCGGTTTTATTCAAAACAGCGGCCTTGGAAGGGTCGATTGGGACGATAAAACACGAAAAGCCCGGTTGTTTGTTTCGGATATCGTTGAACAACTTCCAAAACTGCAGGCATTGGTACAATCAAACGGGCTGAATCTTCAAACACTTGAATGTCATAAAATGACCCTCGACGATTTATTTATTGAAATGACCGGAAGGCGATTAGATCAATAAGAATTCAAATTAAATTTATGCAATCACCACTTCTTCAATTAATAATAGTTCAGTTTAAAACATTTCTGCGCGAACCGGAAGTTATATTCTGGTCGCTGTTGTTCCCGATTTTAATGGCCTGGGGACTCGGGATGGCTTTCAACAAGGAAAACGAATCCGTGATTACCATTGTACAGGTTAAAAACGATCAATATCCTGATACTTCTTTTCGAAACTTTCTGGCCGGAGCCAAAGAAATCAGGAACATTAACTCTCCTGACGAAAAAGCACTGGAACACGATGTGACCATCCAGGGATTGGGAACCACTCATTATAAGATCATCACCGGAACCTGGGAACAGGCCTATGTTCTGTTGAAACGAGGGGTAGTAAACCTTGTCATCGAAGAAAAAGCAGAAGGGTTAGAATACCATTTTGACCCCAAGAGTAGTGAAGCCAAGTCATCCTACCTCCAGTTTTCGAGTATTTTAAAAGGGAAACAGGATGAATTAGCCCAGGCTATGATCAAACCGCTTTCGCAAAAAGGAACCCGCTACATTGATTTCCTGATTCCAGGGCTTATTGCGATGGGATTAATGATGAGCACTATGTGGGGAATAAGTTATTCACTCATTGAGAAGCGTTCGAAGAAATTACTGCGCCGGTTAGTGGCAACACCCATGAACAAAGGGAGCTTCATGGTTTCGCAGTTTGTGGCACGTTTTGTACTTTGTACGCTTGAGGCGTTAGTATTGTACTTTTTTGCGCGGTATTTCTTTGGAATGACCATTGAAGGCAATATATCTGCTTTGATTGCACTTTTCTGTGCCGGTTTTTTTGCCTTTTGTGGGATAGCACTTTTACTGGCATCACGAACTTCGAACACTTTCGTCGCAAATGGTATCATTAACGCTGTTGTAATGCCGATGATGCTTCTTTCGGGCATTTACTTCAGTTATCACAATTTCCCGGACGTGGTGATCCCTTATATTCAGGCATTGCCGTTAACAATGATTGCGGATGGGATAAGAAGTGTTTTCCTGGAAGGGGCGGGTTGGCCGGAATTATTTAAACCGATTATCATCCTTTCAACCATAGGATTTGTCACCTTCATTTCGGGGCTGAAAGTGTTTAAATGGTATTGAAATATACACCAGATGACGTTTTGATATGGTCGATTTTGAGCTAATATTGCAGACAGACAAAGTATTACTGAGACCTTTAGTAATGGAGGATTTTGAGCTATTGGCTGATCAGGCAAATGATCAATCGATGTGGACCTATTTTACCAGTGATTTGTCAGACAAGGAAGTTCTTCGGGACTGGATTGCTGATGCCATCCTTCAAAAAGAAAACAAAACGAGACTTCCATTTGCAATCATAGATAAAGCAAACCAGAAAATTGTAGGTTCAACCAGTTTTGGAAATATTTCCTGCCGTGACAAAAGAATTGAAATAGGTTGGACCTGGTTGGGGAAAGAATACCATGGTAAAGGGATAAATAATCAGGTTAAATATTTAATGATTGGCTATTGTTTTGAAGTATTGGATTTTGAAAGAGTTGAATTCAAAACAGATGTATTAAATATACCGGCAAGAAAAGCATTAGGCCGAATTGGGATGACCGAAGAAGGAGTTCTAAGAAGCCATACATTAATGACGCACGACCGGCGAAGGGATACCATTTATTATAGTGTATTGAAATCCGAATGGACTGCCTTAAAAATAAAAAACAACTGGATCTGACCACGTAATCGGCTTATAACTTTCTGACTGAGCGCATGATGTAGGCAATTCGATGAACCTTTTTAAATTCACAATTCAAGGCTTTTGGAAAACGACTTAAGAATAGATAATTGAACTGAACCATCCAACTATTAAAATAAATTATATAAGGATGAAAAATTATAAATTTGATATTAATATCCTCAGCAGAAATAAGGGTGAAATAAATTCACAGAATCATTAAGATGACAACTTTTCGCAGTGACGTATCCAAAAATGAATTTCCGGTTTCGGAAAGGGTTTCGGCAAAAACAATCTGACATTCGATCCTGGATTTAATTCAAAAAGAGCATCCCAAGTTTTCGCATGAGAGCTATTTGGCCATTAGTGAACTTAACCATTACCGGGAAAATGCAATTTCAGAATTCTTAGTCAAAGAGGTTGGAGAACTTTCCGATCTTGAGAAGACCGTATTAAATTCTTTGACGGAAAACACAACATTGACGGATAAAATAGATGGTGAAGAGGGGCAAATTCTGACTGTAGGTCAAAGAGTCGCTGACAAGGTTGCGACTTTTGGCGGAAGCTGGACATTTATTATCTCGTTTGGTGTATTTATCCTGATCTGGATTACTGCCAATGTTGTCTGGCTTGCCAATAAGAGCTTCGACCCCTACCCTTTTATCCTTTTGAATTTAATTTTATCGTGTCTTGCCGCTTTACAGGCACCGGTGATCATGATGAGTCAGAACCGGCAGGAAGAAAAAGACCGGGAAAGGGCAAAGAAAGATTATATGATCAACCTTAAATCGGAGTTGGAAATCAGAACACTGCACGAAAAGATTGATCATTTTATCATGGATCAGCAACAAGAACTACTGGAGCTGCAAAAGGTTCAGATCGAGATGATGACGAATATACTTAAACGAGTTGAAAAAGACGAGAAAGTGAATTAACCGGGATATTGTGCCTGGTTAAAACTTCCTTTTTAGTTTTATTTGATTTTCTCTCTGTCGAAACAATGACTGCCAATCAGAAAATACATGCATATCAAAAGAAAAATCAGTTTGTCAATGCTGGGGATTGTTCTCATTTTTGCAGGACTGTTAATCTATGAGCTTTTATGGGGAAAACTGTTCCCTTATTCCCCTGTAGCAATTAGCTTTACAAAGCATGAACTCCCGCATACAATTATTTATATCCAAGATGGCGCTAAATACAAAGATCTTGTAAGACTCGACACGTTAATTCCGGCAGTTGAGCACTTCCACGAATTGAAATTCAAGCATAAACCTGATTTATTTATTTTTAGCGACAGCATTAGTTTTATTCATCGTTCCCTTTCGGATGCAAGGTTCTGTGTCTATTATAACAGCAGATTGTTGATATCGCCATGGGCGTTAAGAGAAGCATTGGAAGACAAAATTTCATTGGAAATCTATCTTCGTCATGAGCTGTCCCACTCATTGATTCATCAATATTCAGGTATTATCAATGCCTACAAATATCCAAAATGGTTAATGGAGGGAATTGCGGTATATAGCTCAAACCAGATGGGCACATCATTATATCCAGGCAAGGATGAAACCTATGAGTTAATTCGCGGCGGAAATTTCATGCCTCCGAAATATTTCAGGACGAGTAACGAGCATAAAGTAAAGGTGGCTTTAAAAAACAGCGTAACGTTCATGTATTCTGAATTTGCGTGTGTCGTCGATTTTCTAATAGAGACTTATGGCAAAGAGAAGTTTCTGATATTCATGCAAAAACTAACGTTAAACCCAAAGAATGATGCGATCTTTAGGGAAATATACGGTATTGATTTCAGCGAATTTTCGCTAAGTTTCAAAAGGCATGTTATGGCTAATGAACGACTAAAATAACATGATTGCGCAGGTATCTTCAAACAGATTGACAATTTTTCGTTATTTCTGATCAAACATAACCGATTCTTTACTGCTGAACCCTTTCCTTTTCTCTCGTTTTTCCTACTTTTGTTCCCTAATTAAATGATCGGGCTTATTGTCGCAATCATTTGACTGATAATTTGAACGATTAAAGAGAAATGGCAATGATGGAAATTCCGAGCAAGTACGACCCTTCTGT
>JANYLE010000196.1 GCA_025363795.1 Mariniphaga sp.
TCTTGAGACTGTTCTAAACAATTCGGAATACTCTTCAATCTTATTTAGCAGTGCAATGTCATTTACGAGTTGGGTAAGCCTTTCGGATTGATTATAAGCCTTCTCGATAAAATAGTGCTGTTTGCTCAACTCAAGTTCCGGATTGTTTAAAACCGTCTCAAGATAGCCCTTAACGGACGAGATTGGTGTCTTTAATTCGTGCGAAATATTCGAAGTGATCTGCTGTTTCATGATACTTCGCCGCATCAATTGCGTCTGATCGGAAATGAGAATCTCAAAACTTTTATCAGGGAAAATAATACATTGAATATTAAAGTGATATCCGTCTTTTTGCACCGAATGCTCCATTCGTGGCAGTTCCTGCGGCTGGACGGTAGCGTTATCAGCGATCGTTTTGTCAATGAAATCATTGACTTCGCGAAACTCTTCGGACGCAAAGATTTTTTCGACTGAAATTGTTGTTTCCTCGGAGATGATATTGATATAAAAAATGAAATGACTGTTGTTAAGTATTGATTTTTTGTCCGACGAAAAGAACGCAATGCCCTCCTTTAAAACGAAGAGGTGGCTGATCAGTTTTTCTTTTTCGAGCACAAGCTCAGTCTTTGTCTTTCGTAGTTGCTGATACAATTGAATGATTTCCTGACTTATGAAGCCAAGCTCATCATTAGGAAACCTGGTATCGTCATCAATATTGATCGATTCGTTTCGTCTGATTTTGACCGCAAAATCCTTGAGCTTTGTTATGGAGTCGCCAATATGGTTCGCAATGTATCGGAGCAGGAATCCGAAAACAATAAACAAAAAGATAAAGAACGGGATAAATACCATATCGACTTTCAGAAACGCCTTTATCCTTGTATCATAGACAACTGCAGCCCTGACTACGTAATTGTTGTAAGATTTTGCATAGTAAATATATTCCTGGTTCGTTGATGTCGAATGCCGTATCGTTTCGCCGAATTCGCTATACAATGCTTTTTGAAATTCTGGTCGTTCTTTGTGATTTTGCATGTGCTGATAGTCAGGTATTGTATTGTCAAACAATACCTTTCCTTCGAAATCAATTACCGTGATCCGCGCTTTTTCGGGTGGAATTGAGAACTTCAGACTATCAAGTTTTGAAAAAGTCTTCTCCTTGTAAAGTGAAAAATGCTCGATGTAACGATTGGTGAAATCGGTATATTCATTCAACGATGTTTCGAGCTGAGCAATTTTAAAATGGGTCTCCCGCTTATTCTGGTACAGAATAATAGATAATGTGAATATGGCGAAAAGAAGAAAATAATAGATGAACAGTTTCCATCTGATTGTCTTTCGGTCGAATAGCATGGTTTGTGAGGTTAAGTTTTAAATTTCAAAGTAGTATCCGAATCCGGGTTTGTTTCGGAGGTAGCTCCCGTATTCTTCCATTTTCCGTCGCAAACGGGTCATATTCACATCCACGGTGCGATCAGTGACAATAACGTCGCTTTCCCATATCCGGCGAAGAATCTCTTCGCGGGAGAAAATTCTACCTGGTGATTTTGCCAATAAAGAGAGAATCTCGTATTCTTTACGGGTTAGTTCTGTTTTTTTATTGCCGATAATCAACCGCTTTGATTCAAAATCGATCACAATCTCACCAATATTCAGTGAGGTTGCTGCCACCTCCTTTGGCGTTGCTTTAATCCTTTTTAAAATAGCTTTAACGCGGGCTTGCAATTCCCGGATTGAGAATGGTTTCGTAATATAATCGTCGGCTCCCAGATTAAACCCGGTCAGCAAATCATTCTCTGTATCTCTTGCAGTTAGAAAAACGATTGGAACGTCGAGTCGCATCTCTTTTTTGATTTTTTGCGCCAGGCTAAACCCGGATATCTTACCCATCATAACATCCAGAATCATCAGGTTGTAAATGGTAAGATCTTTCTTTAGGGCTTCTTCGGCTGAAAATGCTGTATCGACCTGGTAGCCTTCGCTCTCGAGGTTGAATTGCAAAATCTCGTTCAGATCTTCTTCATCCTCAACTACAAGTATTCTAAAACTATCATTCATAACTAATTATCTTAGTGTAATAATGAACTCAATCTATTTATTCCTTTGCTTCATGATCATGATGAATATGGCGGACATCAGTTCCCTCTATGGCATAGATAGAAGCTTCAGCGACATTGGTGGCATGATCAGCTATCCTTTCAATATTTGAAATGATACTGTTAATATGTATAAAACTGAATAAAAGCTGCTGTGTTTCATCGGGAAGTTTACTTTTTGTGATCGCTTTTTTAATCAGCTTGTGATTCATTTCATCAACAACCTCATCATTTTGGATGGTCCAAATCGCAAAATCTTTATCCCCGTTGATAAACGACAGAATTGATTTTTGTACCATTTGAACGCTCACCAGCAACATGTTGTAGATGACCTCCGACATACGGTTGTAGGTTTCGGCATCTTTAATCCGTGGAATAAACCTTACGATATTTATGACCAGGTCACCGATTCGCTCAAGGTTAATCACGATCTGGTAGCACGCCATTAATTTTCGTAAATCAGATGCAACGGGTTTTTGTAGAACTATTGTATTGACAATCTTCTCACTGAGCTTAATTTCGAAATGATCCGACCTGTCTTCGTTGATGTTCAGCTCATTCATCACTTCTTCCGAAATGGTCAGTGATCCGGAGCTGATCACTTTTTCGAGAATCGATAACTGGTTTAATATCAGGTTGGCATAAGTTTCAAAGTGGCTGATGATATCCTGGATTGCACTCTCTTTTTTAATGCTCATTTGATGAAGTTTTAAAGGTTCTGGTAAGAATTATTCGCAATTTACAGATTAGTGAAACGAAGTTGGATCAACCAAATTTCCCGGTAAGATAGCCTTCTGTTCTTGAATCTTTTGGGTTCGTGAACATTCTCTTTGTTTTATCATATTCAACCAGTTCCCCAAGGTACATAAACATGGCGTTGTCCGAGATCCGGGCGGCTTGTGACATGTTGTGCGTAACCAGAATGATGGTGTAGTTCTTCTTTAATTCGACGAGCAGGTCCTCAATTTTGGCGGTAGAAAGCGGATCGAGCGCCGATGTAGGTTCATCCATCAGGATCACTTCAGGCTTAAAAGCCAAAGCCCTTGCGATGCACAGGCGTTGTTGCTGTCCGCCTGAAAGAAAATTCCCTTTTTTGTTGAGGGAGTCTTTTACCTCGTCCAATAAGCCGACGTCGGTCAGCGAACTTTCTACAATTTCATCTTTTTGTGATCGTTTTAATTTGGTACCATTCAATTCATATCCGGCAATTACGTTTTCGTAGATACTCATTGTTGGGAAAGGGTTTGGACGTTGAAATACCATGCCGATCATCCGCCGAAGCGTCGAGGTTGGTATGTCGTAGATGCTCTTTTCGTTTAACTTTATTTCTCCCTCAGTTGTGATATTCGGGTATAATTCATGCATTCGGTTGATTGCCCTGAGCAAAGTACTTTTACCGCAACCTGATGGTCCCATAATCGCCGTAATTGCATTTCGTTTCACATCGGCTGTCACATCTTTCACGGCATATTTGTCTTTGCCGTAAGCAATTGAAAGTTTGATGATGGATAGAACAGGATTGGGAATTTGTAATATTTTGTCGTTCATGATTGTAATTCCGGAATTAAGCGGGGAGAGAAGATTCTCATTTTATTTTGATATGCTTTGAAGCTTTGATTGTTGGTAGATTGTGTTTTTAACCGGACACAATATAATGATTTTTGTTTGACTAATTTCCGCTGTATCTCATTGAAATTCGCTTGGCAATGATATTTAAAGCCAAAACAAATGCCATCAGAAAGAGTGACGAGGACCAGACAAGGTCAATCATATTGGGATTGTTATAAAATTCCCAGATTTGAAGTGGTACCGCACTGGTTGGTTTTGTAATATCAAAATTGACCGTTGTACTTCCCAGGGTTGTAAGCATTAAAGGAGCTGTTTCGCCCAACACCCTCGAAATAGAAAGCAAGATCCCCGTCATGAGCCCGCTGGCACCGGAAGGAATCATCACCTTCAGAATGATTTTATGGTAAGGTACACCCAACGCTGCCCCGGCTTCCTTGATGGAGATCGGAATCATCTTCATGGTTTCTTCCGTTGAACGGATAATCAGCGGCAACATCATGATTGCCAATGCAACACTTCCGGCCAATGCTGAAAACCCTTTGGTAACACCCTGGACGATCCAGATGTAAGCGATTAACCCTAAAACGATAGATGGAACTCCCTGAAGAATATCTGTAAGACTTCTGATCAGGTTGGCGTATTGCTTGCCCTGATTTTCATACAGAAATATAC
>JANYLE010000209.1 GCA_025363795.1 Mariniphaga sp.
GGGGAAGGTTGATATAACCAGGGAAGAGTACAGACAATTTGCCTGTACTCTTCCCTTCATAAAAAGGCGGTAGGTATGGAAATTGGCTTAGACCAAAAGCGAGTATCGAATTCAATCAGGTCTTTTATTTTCGATAACCCTATCCTGGTTTTAATTATCATTTTATTCGTTGGAGCTAGCCTGTTCGTCCCCAATTTTGTTTCGGCTTTCAATTTACAAAATCTTGTGCTGCAAGCCATCGATATCATGATCATAGCAATTGGTGTCACATTTGTAGTTTTAAATGGCGGCATCGATTTCTCATCTACTGCGGTTTTATCGCTGAGCAGCGTATTCGGGGCCTATGTGATGGCAAAATCACCTCTGGCCTCGACCCCTTGGGGTATCCCGATTGGGATATTATCCATGGTGCTCCTTGGTGGCTTGGTTGGCGCCTTGAATGGCTTATCGGTTGTGGTTCTCAAAATGCCCTCCTTTATTGCAACTCTGGCCAGTATGATGGTGGCCAACGGGCTTGCGGTTTATATGGCCAGTATGGTTTCTGAAACTGCGGCTATCAACGGCTTACCGACAGAATTTTTTGTAATTGCCGGTAACGGAGGAAAGTTGTATATTCCGGTCCTAATTACAATGGTTTCCGCCGCATTTGCTTACTGGCTTCTCAAGTATACTGTGTTTGGTAGAAGGGTCTATGCAACCGGTACAAATCCGAAAACCTCATTTATCTCGGGTATTCCGGTTAAGAAAACTATTTTCCTGATGATGGTGCTGAGTGGGCTGTTCGCTGGTCTCGAAGCGGTTTATGCAACTGCCCGCAACCAATCCGGGTTGCCATCCTTGGGTGATAAAGTATTCATAGACATTATTGCCGCAATTATTATCGGCGGAACGAGCATCTTTGGGGGTTCAGGAGGGATCAAACAAACGATCTATGGTGTGGTGTTTATTACCCTTCTGAATAATATTGTAAACCTGATGGGAGTCGACTGGACAATCATTGGCTTGCTAAAAGGAATCTTAGTACTGGTCGCGGCGTTTATCGATATCGTTTCAAAACGCCTCGAACTGATGCGGAAATGGTGATTTCTACCAATGGTGGCAAGGAAATAATCGGAGACTGACAAACATCATGACTGACGAGAAAATTCTGAATCTAATAGGTGTTAGCAAAAGCTTCTTTGGAGCTGAAGTACTACACCAGATTAACCTTGATGTACAAAAAGGAGAAATCCTGGGGTTGGTTGGGGAAAATGGGGCAGGAAAATCGACCTTGATGAACATACTTGGCGGCATATTGCCACCAGACAGCGGAACCATGGAATTAAAAGGCCTTCCTTATCTCCCATCAGATCCAAAGGATGCGGATAGGGCAGGGATCGCGTTTATTCACCAGGAGTTAAGCCTTTTCTCCAATTTAACCGTAGCAGAAAACATGTTTATTGATGAACTTCCCACCGGAGTGCTTTGGTCGGTGCGGTTTGATCGAATTCGGGCCGAAGCTGCGGAGTATATCACCAAATTCGGGGTAAATACTTCGCCTGACGCCAAAGTTGAAACACTTTCCATGGGCATCCGCCAAACAATCGAAATCACAAAGGCGCTTATCAAGAATGCCGAAATCATCATTTTTGACGAACCAACCACATCTCTTTCGCAGACCGAAAAAGATAATCTATTTGAAATAATTGCTCATTTGAAAAAACAAGGCGTTACGATCATCTATATCTCCCACATCTTGGAAGATGTGTTTTTTCTATGCGATCGGATTGCGGTTCTGCGAGATGGCAATCTGGTCGGAGTTAATCAAAAGAATAGTGTGATCAAAAACCAGGTAATAAAGATGATGGTTGGGCGCGATATTAACCAGGTTTACCCAACTATCCAAAAAAATATCGGAGAAATTGTTTACCGGGTTTGCGATATCCAACAAGGCCGGTCGGTGAGAAACGTTTCATTTGAACTTCGGGTTGGTGAGATCGTAGGTCTTTTCGGTCTGATGGGGGCGGGGCGGACGGAGCTTGTCCGTTGCATGTTCGGAGTAGATCCATTTGATAAAGGCGAAATTGAATTTAAAGGAAAGCAGTACCGAAAGCTCAATCCGGAAATTTGTATTGAGAACGGAATCGCATTTATTACAGAAGATCGGCGACAAGAAGGTCTTCTAATGCCAAAATCTGTGAAAGACAACATCGTTCTGGCCAATCTTAATAATCTTTGCCAATCTTTTGGAATGGTGAGCAGTCAAAAAGAAGACCAGGAAGCAGATACGGTTATCAAAGAGTTAAATGTGAAGGTCCAGAATAAGAACAGGCAAGCCGCGAAAAACCTGTCAGGCGGCAACCAGCAAAAGGTGGTAATCGCTAAATGGCTCTTAAAGAACCCCTCCATTTTTATTATGGATGAGCCAACCCGGGGGGTCGACGTTGGCGCAAAGTATGAAATCTACACCATTATCAACAATATGGCCAAGAACGGTTCATCTATTTTGTTCATTTCATCTGAAATGGAAGAGCTGATGGGTGTTTGCGATCGAATAATGGTGATGAACAAAGGTAGGATCGTAGCGGATATACCTAAGAACGATTACAGCCAGGAAAAGATCATTAGTTATGCAATTGGAGGAGGCAACTAACTATGCAATCAGCAACTACCAACCTAAACTTTTCCTTAAAAAGAATAATGCCTTTTCTTCGATACGGGGTCTTCATTATCTTCGTATTGTTGGCCATATTTTTCAGCCTTATGAATGACCGCTTTCTGACATTGAACAATGCCCTGCTTCTTCTGCAGCAAGCCGC
>JANYLE010000219.1 GCA_025363795.1 Mariniphaga sp.
CTGATTATCCTGTTCTTTGCCTGGTATATGATCAAGGCAAAAGCGGAAATAAACCTGATGACGCCGACCGAATCGAAAGTAATCGATAATAATATCCTTTCGGTGCACGATTCGTTTACAAATTTGTACCTGGTCAAAGATAGCAGTCAATACCTTGCCGTTGATGCTGGTAATGATTCGGAAACGGTTTCAGGAGAACTTAAAAAGCTTTCTATCGACCCTGCAAGGATCACCGCGCTGCTGCTGACCCATTCAGATGCGGATCATGTGGCCGCAATCAGCTTGTTTAAAAATGCGAAGGTCTATCTCTCCAAACAAGAGGAACAAATGGTCAATGGGAAAACATCACGGTTCCTGTTTTTCGGGAATAAAATTGACGCCGGGGAGTATTCAACCATCGACGATCAGCAGGTAATTACGATTGGCCACCTGAAGATAAAGGGGATTCTGACGCCGGGTCATACGCCCGGATCAATGTGTTACCTGGTCAATGATAAATACTTATTTACAGGTGATGCCCTGAGTTTGAAGAATGGTAAGATCGCAAAGTTCAATGAATTCTTCAACATGGATACAAAAACTGCGGTTCAGTCAATCGCGAACATCACGCAAATACCCGAAGCTCAATACCTGTTTACTGCTCATTACGGCTACAGTGATGATTATAAAAATGCGGTGAAGGAGTGGAATAAGGATGTTCCTATGCGTACTGAAGTGCAGGACAAATAGTTTTAAAATACACTGCGTTGTAAAGACAGGGAATAGGTTTCTAAGTTGCAACCTTTTGCCCAATCTAAGCCATTTTTTTAAAAAGATCGATAAGAGATGGAGTTGCTCCACGAAAAAGACACTATTAAGTTTTGCGTTGACTCGACGTTTGACATTAAATACTTATCTCCAATTCAAAGCTATGTTCAGTGGAAATTGGAGGGTAATAATTGGGATGACTATAACGAACTCTACCATGCTTCCAGGCTCATCGAACAACTAAAGACTCATCCCGATATTTGGTTCGACACTCACATACTTTTAAAAGACAATTCCATCATTGGAGTACTGCTGATTGTCGGCGGAAAAATCAGGAAATTAGAGAAGAAGTACGAGATCGAAAATGAGGATCATTCCCTATTGTTGAAATACTTCCACATTATTGATAAAGGAAACGGTTACGGAAGTATTTGGCTAAATGATGTTATCCTGCCGTATTACCGGCAAAAAAACTTCAGCCAAATCTATGTTAATTCTAGTCATAAATTATCGTACCCTTTTTATGAACGGTTGGGTAGGTTGATTGCAAAATATGAACAACAAAGCGATAACAATCTTTATCGCAGGGAAGGAAGTTGCTTTTTAATTGATATCGGCAATAAGGATACGATTGTAAATCTTGTTTAATTGGCCGGGCTTGTTACTGACCATGACACGGGTTTTATCCGGCGAATATTAATTGCGAAACACTATTTCTGGAAACTTAAACCGTTTCTAAAATGGACTTTATGAATTGAGTAACCACTTCGGTGATACAAATTTGTTAGTTTTGCAACCATGGAAAATCAGGAGCCCAAACATATCCGTCGCGAACGTTACAAAGGAACACATCCAAAGTCCTTTAAAGAGAAATACAAAGAACAGCAACCTGATCTTTATGCCGAGGATGTTGCCAAGGTGATTGAGCAGGGGAGAACTCCCGCAGGAACCCATCGCTCTATTTGTGTTGATGAAATAATGGCGTTTCTCAACGTTGTTCCGGGTCAGGTTGGCCTTGATGCTACGCTGGGTTATGGCGGACATAGTCAGGAAATCCTTAAATGTCTGCAGCCGGGGGGAAAATTGTATGCCATTGATGTGGACCCTTTGGAATTGCCCCGTACCCGAGATCGGCTCGAAGCTTTAGGTTACGGATCTGATACCCTTGTGATTAAAAAGGCGAATTTTGCAGATATTGACCGGATTGTAGATGAATCGGGGCCACTGAATTTTGTATTGGCCGACTTGGGTGTTTCGTCCATGCAAATCGATAATCCTGAAAGGGGATTTTCATTTAAGGTTGAGGGACCTTTAGACCTCAGGTTGAATCCTAAAACCGGGAAATCGGCTTCTGCCCTTTTAAAAACGATTTCTCGGGATCGATTGGAAGAAATATTGGTCGAAAATGCAGACGAACCGAACTACGAACCTATCGCCAAAGCCATTGTGACCAGGATCTCGGAAGGCATGATCATCGCGACAACAACTCAATTGCAACAAATCATTACGGAAGCGTTGGAATCACTTTCAAAACCATTGCAAAAAGAGGAGATTAAGAAATCGTGCCAGCGATGTTTCCAGGCATTGCGGATTGAAGTGAATGATGAATTTGGGGCCCTGGAACAATTTCTCGAAAAGCTTCCCGCTGCCCTTGCAAATGGCGGACGCGTGGCAATCCTTTCGTTTCATTCGGGCGAAGACCGTCGTGTTAAGAAATACTTTCAGCACTTTTTTCGCGAAGGCATTTACAGTGAAGTTGCCCCAGATCCGATCCGGCCATTGCCTGAGGAATGTAATACCAATCCGCGTGCGCGTTCAGCAAAGTTGCGCTGGGCTGTAAAAGCTTAACGGATTGAATTATTGCTTTTCAGTTTTGTTGAATGTTATTGCTTCCCATCCTATTTCAGCCTACCTTTGGCGAAGCAGTTCTTAAGGATGGGGTAGGTTTCATTCATATTGGCGAACTATGATAGCATTAAATAAGGTTCATCACATTGCGATATTAAGTTCTGATTATGAGAAGTCAAAAGCTTTTTATACCACTGTTTTAGGACTTAAGGTCATCCATGAGGAATACAGGGAAGAACGACAATCCTATAAAGCGGACCTTTCCCTGAATGGTGATATCATAGAGCTTTTTTCATTCCCAAATCCGCCCAAACGGGTGTCAAGACCCGAAGCTGCAGGCCTAAGACATCTTGCTTTTGAAGTCGATGACTTAACCACGGTTGTCGAAACTTTACAGAAACAGCATATTTTGGCAGAAGCGATCCGGATTGACGAAACAACCGGCAAACGATTTACTTTTATTTTTGATCCGGATAATTTACCCATCGAATTCTACGAGAAATGATAACAATTGACGATTTCATTCAGCAGTTTTCAATTGCCTTTTCAAATCAAAAGGATTGGCAACCCTGGGAGGTAACGAAAAATCTGTCTGCTATCTTAGACCAACTTATTTTGCTCCTTGACGACAACTATGAGGTTAAAGATGGAATTGCAATACATAAAACGGCAATAATTGAGCATGGCGTGGCTCTGAAGGGGCCGGTAATTATTTGTGAAAATTGTTTTGTTGGATCAAACACCTGTTTAAGAGGAGGAGTATACCTGGCGAAATCTGTTGTTATCGGAACTGGTTGCGAAATTAAAACAAGTATCATATTCTCCGGCAGTTCAATTGCTCACTTCAATTTCATTGGCGACAGCATTATCGGGAGCAGCGTGAATTTTGAGGCCGGTTCATTGACCGCCAATCACTTCAATGAAAGAGTTGATAAAAAGATATCGGTAGCCTTCAATTCAACAATCATCGCTACCGGGACAGAAAAATTTGGTGCACTGGTGGGTGACAATTCAAAAGTTGGCGCCAATGCCGTATTATCCCCCGGCACACTGTTGAACCCGGGCACTATTGTAAAGCGGCTCGAATTAATAGAACAGATCAAACAAAACTAAAGGCGGGTTGCATTAAACTGGAAGTTTTTTGATCCTAATGATTTGGTTATAACGGTTGTTGAAAAATTGGAATAAGGGTGAACTGAAGCAGATAAAGGATTTGCAATCTTGTATTATTAAAAGCCTGATAAAAAACTAAAAACTACAACAATGATGAAAAGTGAATTTCTGACCTGGGCAATTGTTATTGGTTTTCTACTTGTGAATTGCAACTCGGCACCAAAAGCCACTGATCAAGACATCAAAGCGTATAATATTGATTTTAACTGGGGCTAAGGTGGCCCGAATGGTTTTGCGAAGCCGGGACTGTGGGCCGATGCCAGTCCTTCAGATCATGTCAATTGGTATGCTTCGCTGGGTTGTAATGTCATCCAGTCGTTTGCTGTTTCGTGTAACGGGTATGCGTGGTATAAAAACGGAATTGTTCCGGAACAACCCGGATTAAAATATGATTTCCTGACGGAAGAGGTAAGGCTCGCGCACGAAAAAAACATGAAGGTTTTCGGCTATTTCTGTGCCGGTGCTAACACGAAATGGGGGCTCGAACACCCTGATCTGAGTTATGGCATCCCATCGAATCCGCATATTCCCTATACGACACAATACCTCGATTACCTTTGTGCCTCAATTGATGATGCCATCAAAAAGAACGGCATCGACGGAATCTTTGTGGATTGGCTTTGGAACCCGGGGGCTACAATGGAGCCATATCCCCCATTGAAATGGCTGGCTTGTGAACAGGTGATGTTTCAGGAGTTGATGAATCAGCCTTTTCCTGGCAAAGACAAAATAACGCCCGATATTGAACTGCAGTTCAGGCGA
The DNA here is from genome assembly GCA_025363795.1 of Mariniphaga sp. Lineage (GTDB taxonomy): Bacteria > Bacteroidota > Bacteroidia > Bacteroidales > Prolixibacteraceae > JAAFHB01. Next base: position 4,531 of record JANYLE010000219.1, read on the forward strand.
AAAGCGATTGACAGGTGCTGGAAAAAGATTAAGGCGACTACTACAAAAGCAAATCCTGATTGTCTCATTTGGTTAACCTCGTGTCAACTGACAAGCAAGGACATTGCAGGCTCAGATATGCTCAAAGAAGTGGACTGGGTGCTTAATGAGGCTGGCGACATTGCCACGACAGAAGCGGTCCGTAGTGGTCTTGGAAAGCATACCCGTTTGGTAACCTGTTTGGCTAACTGGAACGGACAGGATCCGGTAAAGGTAATTCCGGCAGCGATCAAAGAAAATGTTGGTTTGTATGGTTTTACAAAACCGGTTATCGGTTCATTAATGCCTCCTGTCGACTATTACCTTTCCAAATCAATTGATAGTTTAAAAGGTGATGAGCGAAATGTGGCAGTTTTGGTTCGTGCCTATAATCATCTGCCCTTCGATTATGTGAAGAAGTAATTCACCAGATGTTACCGATAAAGGATTGAGTTAGATTGATACTATCTTTAGCGGATGAAAGCACATCCTGATATGCAATATTTCAAATGATTAATGATGGCGGATTCCAAAAACAAATTGTCGGCTTCAACGATTATTCTCACGCTTGTATATCTTCTGATTTTTCCAGCCTTATTGCTTCTCCTCTCCGGAGATTGGTTCTGGAAGGAAGGGTGGATTTTTAGTGTCTGGTTCATTGTAATGTGCTTTTCTACAATACTGTATTTGTACCGTAAAGATCCCGAATTGTTGCGTGAACGATATAAAAAGCCCGGAGATGCCAATCAAAAGGGGTGGGATAAATACGTTGTTGTCGGACTTTTCATCGGGTTTATCGCCTGGATCGTTATTATGCCGCTGGATGCAAAAAAATTCCAGTGGTCCGGAACATTCCCTTTGTATTTAAAAGTATTGGGAGGATCAGCATTACTGTTGTCATTCTTCTTTTTTTATCGGTCCTATACCGATAATACCTTCCTGTCACCGTTGGTCAGGATACAGTCCGAACG
>JANYLE010000296.1 GCA_025363795.1 Mariniphaga sp.
ATTAAAACGCATGAAACGAGCATGGCAGACCGCCACAAAAGGTAATGTTTATCGCTTTGCGAGTTCCATGAGTCGCGTCAAGGCTATTCAAAGAGATATTTTTCAATTGATAGATATACAATAACTTAATAGTGTTATAAACGAATGAAAGCAATTATTGAGAAGTTTGTAAGCGATAAAAACATCGCATTGATTGGCGTTTCGGCAAACAAGCAGAAGTTCGGGAATTCGATATTAGGCGAGTTAACCAAAAAGGGATACTCGGTATTCCCTGTTCATCCCACTTTGAATGAAATAAATGGGATTAAGTGCTATCCCAATGTTCAGGCGCTTCCTGATCATGTGAATAACCTGATTTTGATCGTTAATCCAACGTTGGCAGAGTATCTTGTCAGTCATTTAAACGATTCGCCAATTCGTCGTGTGTGGATGCATCAGGGTGTCGGGATAGGGCCTGGTTCGAACGAGGCGATTGCCATTTGTAAGAAAAACGGGATTGAAGTAGTGTATGGGTTTTGCCCGATGATGTTTTTCTCGGCTTCTGGAATTCACCGGTTCCATTTCTGGTTAAGAAAGAATTTTGGGAAGGTGCCGGCCGAATTCAATTTGTAGACAACTGGCAGATCTCTTTGTTTTTTAATTGCTTTGCATCACCACTATTTAAGAGCCAAAAGAAGTCGGCTTAAAATTTAGTGGCGTTGACACTATTTTCCATGGCGAATTAAAGCTACATTACAACTTTATTTCTTTGGTAGTTGTTACTTAAGAATTAATACTCGTTGTTTTTGGAACCCGTGACGATGAATCAGTGCAAGTTCCAACCGACCTTTAAAAAACAAATTATATACGTATGAAATGAGCATGACTCCATTATCACAAATCGAAATGATAACAAACTTCATGCGAATTCCATCTGACCTTTAAAAAACAAATTATATACAGATGAAAGTTTATATGGTAAGCATGCTCAATGCTTTTGTTTTAATGATTCTTGGTCTGTGGGGTTATTTGGGTTCAGAAGATCCATCACTGACTGCGCTCATCCCTGTGATTCTTGGTGCGTTGTTACTCTCCCTGACACAGCAACTCAGGTACGGGAGTAAACCGATGGCGCATCTTTCGGTTATTATCACCCTTTTGATCCTTATTGGATTAATTAAACCGCTGTCAGGTGCGATCATGCGCGCGGATAGTAATGCCATTTACCGGGTTTCGGCGATGATGGTTTCATGCGCAATCGCGACAGGATTTTTCGTCCGGAGTTTCATCATGGTTCGGAAGCGAAAGAAAAAACTCAAGTTTAATGACGTTAAAGCTTCCAATGGTTAGCCAATTTGCTGCTTGTTGCTGATTTTTCTTACAGTTGACAATTCCGCAAGTGGACGATTGTCAACTGTTTTATTTAATACTCGAATGAATGGATTTTAAAAAGTGGAAATTCCGGTTGGGAATCACCCTGATATTGATTTCGGTGCCTTTATTCCTTTTTCTGTTGGCAATTCCTTTTTTGCCAATGGGACCGAAGTTCAAAATAACTTTGTCAACCGTGGTGATTGTGGGTGGAGAGGTGATGTTTTGGGCCGGAACCCTTATGATCGGGAAAGATGTTTACAACAAATTCAAAGAGAAACTAACTTCCGGCGAATGGCTCGGGAAAAAAAAAGAGGACTGAATCGTTCCGGACTTCTTTATCTTTTACAACATCCGTTTGACAAGTTCTAAAACCAGTCACTTTAGTATTACAACCTAATGTAAAAAGCCAGTCTGACCTGTTGGCTTAATTTTACGATGTAGCTGTATTCATTCGGTTGACCGACGGCAAGGGAAGTTAGGCAACAAAGTGTTAATCATCCATCAATATATTCGCTACCTTTGAGACAAATGTGTGTGCTATTTAAAAAACCATGATTAGAATCAGAAGAATATCAAATCCATACCTTGAGGTAAATATTCGTAAACTGGAAAAAGTAAAAGAGATAATTAAAGTCCAGATACCTCTTCTCTCATCGAAGAAAATTGATGAGATAGAGCTCCAAATGGTGGATACGCTTAAATACAATTACCAAACCATACTTTTTATTGCTGAAGATATTGATGAATCGGTAAAAGGATTAGCAATATTATTGCACATGCCCGATTTGCAGTATTGTTATCTCGATTACCTTGCCGTTGCACCGGGAAAAGCCCCTTCAGGATTAGGTGGTGCATTATACGGAAGGGTACGTGAAGAAGCAGAAGCGCTGGAAGCATTCGGCGTTTTTTTTGAGTGCCTGCCCGATGATCCGGAACTTTGTCTTGACAAAGGATTGATTTTGCAGAACCAAAAAAGACTCGCGTTTTATGAGCGCTTCGGCGCCAGGCCAATTGTAAATACGCTCTATGAGTCGACCGTCAACGAAGATGAAGATAGTCCGCCATACCTTGTTTTTGATGGCCTTGGCATCCGGAATTCAATACCGAAACAACGGGCACGCGAAATTGTGGAATCAATCCTCGTGCGAAAATACGCTGATTACTGCCCCGAATCTTACATCGAAAAAGTTGTAAACAGCATCCAGGATGATCCGGTTACAATGCGCCCACCCAGGTATACCAGGACGAAAATCAACAGCATTGTTAAGGAACATCAGAACAAAAAGGACAAGATCTTATTGATCGTTAATGACAAACATTTCATCCATCATATCAGGGAACGAGGCTATGTCGAATCGCCAGTAAGAGTTGAAAGTATCAGGAAAGAACTGGACAAGACCGGGATGTTTCGTTACGGAGATGTCAGCGAATATCCTGAGAAGTTGATTCTAAGTGTTCACGACAAGAATTACTTTAATTATTTCAAGAAAGTATGTGAAAATCTGCCGAAAGGCAAATCGGTTTATCCGTATGTCTTCCCGCTCCGGAATTCTGCCAAAGCGCCCAAAGAATTAGCAGTAAGGGCTGGTTATTATTGCTTCGATACATTTACACCACTCAATAAAAATGCATTCCTTGCTGCCCGTTGGGGTGTCAATTGCACCTTGACTGCGACAGACGAACTTATTGCTTCGAATTACAGGGCTGCATATGTGCTGACAAGACCACCGGGACATCACGCAGAGAAATCGGTTTTCGGTGGCTTCTGTTATTTTAACAACTGCGCCATCGCTGCGAACCGTCTGAGTAAGATTGGGAAGGTTGCGATTCTGGATATTGATTATCACCATGGGAATGGACAACAACAAATATTCTACAAACGCAATGACGTATTAACCATCTCCATTCATGGTCATCCCTCTATTGCATATCCCTATTTTTCAGGATTTGCGAAAGAGAAAGGGGAGGATCTGGGTTTGGGATTCAATACCAATTTTCCGTTGCCGGAGAAAATAACCTATGAAACTTACTCAACAATTCTCAATAAGGCATTGAAGCTGATCCTGAATTTCAAGGCCGACTATTTGATTGTTGCCTTGGGACTTGATACGGCAAAAGGTGATCCGACCGGAACATGGGACTTCACCTTTGAAAATTTTTTAACGACCGGAAAGTTAATTGGCAGTTTGAAAATTCCGACTCTGATCGTGCAGGAAGGCGGTTACAGGAATCAATCATTAGGTTCGAACGCCAGGGCATTTTTCAATGGATTTTATCATTCAAACAGCAATAAAGTAAAAACAGAATAATGTCGGACAACCTCTCCTTTGCCTTGCTTTGCATCACCTCGTTTTTCACGCTGCTTAATCCGCTGGGCGTGATGCCCTTGTTCATGACAATGACAAGCGATTTGGAAGTGGTTCACAGACGCAAAACCGCTTTAAAGGCTACCATCGTTTCGTTTTTCACGATCATCGGTTTCGCAATGACCGGACAACTGTTGTTCCGGTTCTTCGGGATATCGGTTGATAGTTTGCGCATCGTGGGAGGGGTGATTTTCTTCATTATGGGACAGGATATGTTACAGGCACGGTTGGGGAATACGAAGATTACAGCATCAGAAATGGAAAAGCACATCACCGACATTTCGATCACACCTTTGGCAATTCCCATGATCTGCGGCCCGGGTGCAATTACCAATGCCATCGTATTAATGCAGGATGCTGTAAATATGGAGATGAAAGTGATATTGATCTCCTCCATCCTGGTGATCTGTATCATCACTTACCTCGTATTAATTGCAGCATCGCCTATTATGAAAGTTCTTGGTGAGACGGGAAACAAAATCATGCTCCGGTTGATGGGATTGATTGTAATGGTCATCGGGGTCGAATTCTTCTTCGCAGGTTTAAAGCCTTTTGTAGTGGATATGATAAAATAAAGGAGGATTGAAAATGGAACCAACTAAGCAAGTTGAAAAGGTAAAGGGAGCAGTCACTATTTTAAAAGGCAACCGGCTCAGAACATTTTTGATTGTAGGCGGAATTGCCCTAAGTTTCCTTTTCTCCAATAATGTTACCGGCCAAACACAGTTCGATAATGTGGCCCGTTTGCTTAAATCGAAACAATCGGTGCTGGGTGGGAATGTGTGTATGTTGATTTCGAAGGATGATCAGGTAATTTTTGAGAAGAATTTAGGAAAGTATACTCGGAATACGCCTGAGATGATTGCCAGTTGCAGCAAGTGGCTGACAGCCGCACTCATTGCAACCTTTATTGATGAAGGTCGCATTTCGCCCGATGATACGCTTGGCAAATACCTGCCTGTTTTCTCGAGCTACGACAAAGGAAGCATTACAATCAGTCAATGCATGAGCCATACTTCCGGAATTGAGAGTGGACAGATAACATTTAAATCGCTGCTCGAACGACGAAAGATCGGATCGCTCGACGAAGAGGTTAATAGTTTTGCCACAAAGCTCATGGTTGGCAAACCCGGAAAAGTCTTTAGCTATGGCAACATCGGATTAAATACAGTTGGACGAATCCTGGAAGTGATTTCGCACAAAGATTTTGAAACTCTTTTTCACGAACGGATCGCAATACCGCTGGGAATGAAAAGCACCACTTTTAAAAATGGGAAAGTAGTCAATCCATCAGGAGGTGCAGTCTCCACCGCGGCTGATTATATGAATTTTCTCAGGATGATTCTGAACAAGGGAAAATTCAATGGAAAACAAATCATCAGTGCCAAAACCATCGAGCAAATGCAACTGAGCCGTACGGTAAACGCTGAAGTTATTTATACGCCGGCGGAGGCAAAATCTTTTGAATATGGCTGGGGCGAATGGATTCTCGAAAAGGATAAAGCCGGTAAGAGCATCGTATTGAGCAGTCCCGGATTGTTTGGAACATTTCCATGGATCGATCTCGTGCATAACTATGCGGGGATCATCCTCGTAAAGAATATCCAGTTCAAAGACCGGCAAAAGAATTATCAGAAAATAAGAGAAGCCGTTAACGCAGCGATAAAATAGATCATTATAATTCTTTGAAATTATTGAGATATGGGGAGAGCTACTATTGGCGACAAATCCTGTATTTCTCTGCCGGAACCGTTGACTATTGTACGGAATATAAAAATTTATCTTCCGCAATTTTTGACAATTGTAGGGAATATAAAAAATCCTTTGCCGGAGTCTTTGACAATTGTTCTGGATATAAAAACTCCTCTGACGTGATCTTTGACAATTGTGCGTGATATAAAAATCGGTCTTTTAGCTCCTATGACAATTGTTCGCGATATAAAAACTCCTCTGCCAGGATCTTTTACAATTGTACGCGATACCAAAGCACTTTATTTATAAACTCTGAAATTTATCCGGGATATTAATGGGCTTCTGATGGATGTATTTCCCATTTTCAAAGAATTGTAATTGAAAACAACTTATCTTTAATCATTATTAAAACGAATTATTTAAAACGATAGGATATGAGTCCAATTATTCAAAAACTTCGTGCAGAACTGATCGAAAATAGTGATGAACAGCTGAAGAAGAGCAGTCAGCATTTTTTTAAGGAAGAAATCCGTTGTTATGGAATAAAGAGTTCAACGGTTGACAAAATCGGCAAAGAATACTTTAAAACCATCAGTGACATACCAAAAACCGACATCTATGATTTGTGCGATGAACTATGGCAATCGGGAATAATTGAAGAATCGTTTATCGCTTGCCATTGGTCGCATTATGTCCACAAAAACTATGTGCCGGAGGATTTAATGGTCTTTGAGAGATGGCTTGGAGCCTATGTTGATAATTGGGCATCGTGCGATACGTTGTGCAATCATACCGTCGGAGATTTTTTGGAAATGTATCCTGAATATGTTACAGAATTAAAGCGGTGGGCAACGTCAACCAACCGATGGCTGAAACGTGCTGCGGCAGTGTCGTTGATTATTCCCGCACGACACGGACTGTTTTTGACAGAAATCTTTGAGATTGCAGATATTCTGCTGCTGGATAATGATGATTTGGTTCAGAAAGGTTATGGCTGGATGCTAAAAGCTGCCAGTCAGGCGCACCAGAAAGAAGTATTTGATTATGTCGTTTCGAAGAAAGCCGTTATGCCGCGAACAGCTTTAAGATATGCAATCGAAAAAATGCCGCCAGAATTAAAAGCCAGGGCAATGGAAAGATAGCATTACCGATGATAGCCATTGTAACTTAACGAATTGAAATTTTCGTTTTCATGCCGGAATGCATCAATAATATTTTGCCGGATAATCATGTTTTGTGATACATTTGGGGACATTTTTCACCAACTACTGACCCATGAGTCCCTTGCTGCTGTTCCTGATCATTCTGATCTATTTTTCGATCCTCATGTTGATTTCGCATATTGCTTCGCGGCATGTGCATGATACCACATTTTTTGATGGAGACAGAAAATCTCCCTGGTTTTTGGTTGCTTTTGGGATGATTGGATCAGGCATTTCGGCCGTTTCATTGGTATCGATTCCCGGAAATGTGGGGAATAACAATCTTTTTTATTTTCAGTTTATTCTCGGTACCATTGTTGGTTACCTGTTTATCGCATTCGTATTAATCCCCATTTATTATAAACTCAAACTTGTTTCGATTTATACGTACCTGAACATCCGTTTCGGGAATGTTACTTATAAAACAGGTTCGCTTTTCTTCCTTGTTTCGCAGTCTTTTGGTGCGGCGCTCCGGTTGTTGTTGTCGATCAAGATTCTGCAATATGCTTTTTTCGATGCGCTGCACATTCCTTACTTTGTTACGATCATCGTTGTGCTGATCCTGATCTGGCTCTACACGAACAAATCAGGGATCAAAACCATTGTCTGGACTGACGCGTTGCAGTCTTTGTTCCTGATCACAGTGATTATCATTTCAATCTTTGCCATTAAAAATTCACTCAATCTTTCGGTTTCTGAAATGGCAACAACAATTGTCAATCATCCTTATTCAAAGGTTTTTGACTGGGATATGCATTCGGGTTCGAATTTCTTCAAGCAGTTTATTTCGGGTTTATTGATTACGGTTGCTTTGGTCGGTCTTGATCAAAGTATGATGCAGAAAACACTCACAGTTAAGAATGCGAGGGATGCCAAAAAGAATGTTTTGACCTTCAGCTTCTTCATTGCGTTTGCGCAAACCTTGTTTTTAGCCCTGGGCGTGCTGATTTATATTTATGCCGAACGGAAAGGGATTAAACTGGCGACGCTGGACGGTAAATTTGTAAATACGGACGGGCTTTTTCCTTTGCTTACCTTAAATTACCTGGGTCAGATTGGTGCAATTGCCTTTCTGATTGGTGTGATTGCTTCTACTTTTGCGAGTATTGATTCGTGCATCGCTGCATTGACAACTGCTTTCAGCTACGATTTCATGGATATCGAAAACCGGCCGCATGAGTCAAAGAAGCGGATTAAAAATCAGGTGCTGCTCGGTGTAAATATTGTGATGTTTCTTATCGTCATGGCATTCTGGAACAGTCAGGGAGCCATTATCAATACAATCTTCAAGATTGCGGGTTATACTTATGGCCCGATCCTGGGATTATACCTGACAGGATTGTTTTCCAACATTAAATTCAAGGAAAAATGGGTTCCTGTTGCCTGTGTCGGGGCCGCATTCACGACTTGGTTGCTGAATGAGTATTTCGTCCGGGCATTTAATTTTGATTTCGGGTTTATGAATATTTTTGTAAATGCCGTATTGACGATCCTGTTTCTCATCATTATCAAAAAGAAATTGCCATGATACCCGAAGAAAAGATAACGATTACGTTGACAACTGACCCGCGGATTATTGCTGATTGTGCTTTGATGATGTCCAAATCTGATCCATGGATCACGATGGGATTGGGTTACAACCAATGCCTTAAAGCATTTGATGGTGCGGAGAAGGAAATTTATGCGCTTAAAATTGGGGAAGATGTAGCCGGTTTTGTTATCCTTCAGATCGGCGGGACATTCAAAGGTTATATTCAGACCATTTGTGTGGATGAAACTTACAGGGGTAGGGGATTTGGAAATCAATTGCTGCAGTTTTGTGAGGACCGGATACTGAAAATCTCACCCAATATCTTCATTTGTGTTTCATCATTCAACAAAGGGGCAATTCGTCTCTATGAAAAATTCGGATTTAAACGTGTGGGTGAATTGGAGAATTTTGTGAAGAATGGATTCACTGAATTGTTGCTCCGTAAAACTGCCGGACCGATGATTGCGGGGTGATAGTTATTTGTGAAATGATGCGAATGGAGTGCATTGAGGCAATCCTGAACAATTATTCAAGTGATATTCCCCAGGGTAACTTGTGTTGTATTATGGGCAAAAAAATAGGGAGCAGCGCTCCCCATTTTTAAAAGATTGATTGTTCTTCAATCGCTATGACGTTTGATTTGCTGTTATAAAACGGGTGTCATCCCGAACAGCAATTTCAAGATCTTATTTTTTTGGACGTTCCAGTAATTTAAAGAACTGATCTAATTGTGGAAGAATTACGATACGGGTTCTTCTGTTCGATGCTTTGCCATCTTCTGAATCGTTGGCAACGACTGGCTGGTATTCGCTACGACCTGCAGCAGTCATCATAGCAGGATCTAATCCATATTTTGTCTGGAGGACACGTACCACTGCGGTAGCCCTTTTGACGCTAAGATCCCAGTTGTCGACCAGGTCACCTTTTCTGAAAGGAACATTATCCGTGTGACCTTCAACCATGAATTCGATATTCTTTTGATTTTTCAGGACTGTGGCCACTTTACCAAGGATTTCGCTTGCCCTGTCGGTGATATTATAACTGCCGCTTTTGAACAGCATCTTATCCGAGATGTCAATGTAAACGACCCCTTTATCTACTTTAATGTTGATGTCTTTATCTTCAAGGTTGCCGATGGCACCTTTCAGATTCATTACCAAGGCCAGATTTAAAGAATCCCGCTGAGCAAGAGACGACTGAAGGCTAAAGATCATATTGTCTTTTATACCCATATTTTCCATCGACTTTTTGATGCTCTCGGCCTGCGAACTTGAAATAACGGAAAGATTCTCCAACTGTTTCAAAGCCTGGGTATTGTTCTGTTTCAAATAGGCGGCCTGATCAAAGGCTGCAGCCAATTGTAACTGAAGATCAGAGACTTTTTGTTCGCTTACTTTTAATTTATTGTCGCAATTGGTCAAATCTTGTTGAGTAGCTTCATGAGCTGATTTCTCTTTTGAATATTGATTCTCCTGAGCTTTAAATTTTTTGGTGCTTACACACGACCCCAAAATAACCAGCGCTAACAAAGAAACCATTAATCTTGTTTTCATTTCTTAACTTTTTAAATTATTAATGCATTTAAACAGCAAAGCTAACCATTCCATAGGAGAATAGGTAGAACAAATGATTATTTTAACAAAATATAACTATTAAAATCAGCGTATTAGCGAGTGTATATGGCACATTTATCAGACGTTATAAATGTCGAATGGCAATTTGTCAATTAATGAGAGTTATTATTTGTGATTGAAAATGGACTGATCGTTGTTAAGGAAATATATTCCAGGGGTGTGAATCACGTATTCACCTTTTGACTGCGGATCATATGCCTGTTTGCGCTGTAGTTGGTTTTGTCGTTTGGGGATTTTTCTGCACCCAGCCGGATATTCCCTAAAAGAAAACCCTTGAAATCGTTTGATTATCAAGGGTTATCTTTTCTGAAATGTTGTCCCGTCAGGTCTCGAACCTGAACTCTTCTGATCCAGAATCAGAAATTAAACTATTTTGATGGTTGTTTATACTTCGCAAAAGTACTATAAATCAATTATATGATTACGGTTGTTATTATTTTATTTACGGTTGTTTGCGAAAAATGTTTTATAAGTTGTTTTATAAGTTTATCTTTACACATCAAATTTAAACTATGGAAACAACTAGGCCAACAACAGCTATTACACTCGACACTCTACATCCGAAAGCATCCGGAGCCCTTCCTTTGAAGCTCAGGGTGATTTCAGAACGCAAAGCCCGTTATTACGCGGTAAGCATTGAACTGAGAGACGGGACCATAATTGACAGCATGACCCCCGATGTACTGAAGGAGGCGAAAGCTGAAAAGCCAAAGAAACAGGTTAAAGAGATCAGTTTGCTTTTTGCAGACAAAGAGAAAATTGCAAATGAGATCCTGAATGAGTTGAAAGAGTGCTTCACCTTCGATGCATTTAAAGACCGCTGGTCAGGTGTGAAGAAATCCTCTGATTCTGGAAATATCTACTTTCGATATGCTGAGGTTATTAAAGACTTCGAGACAAACGGTCAGTATGGAACAGCAAGCAATTATGATCTATCAGTAAAAAGCCTGAAAAACTTCATAAAGGCGACTACTGGAAAGGAGCCCGCAAAATTGGATTTTAAGGAAATAACAGTTAAATGGTTGCAGAGGTATGAAACATGGATGACAAGCGACAAGGTGGTTATTATTCCCGCTGAAAAGAGAAAGGTTAAAAAGGGGGAGCTCCAACCTAAAGAAGATCTTACCAAGATAGTAACGGGGCATACCAGAACCACCGTAGGAATGTACCTTAGACCATTGAGGGCAATTTTTAATATCGCTATTGAGTTGAACGAAATTGAGCATTCAATTTATCCATTTGGTAAAAAGAAGTACAACATTCCAAAGGGTAATAAAGTAAAAAAGGCGTATACTAAAGATCAATTGAGTTTGTTATTTAATGCCGAAACAAAAACACCTGGTCAAAGAAAGGCGCTTGATTTTTGGTTCTTCTCTTACACTTGTAATGGTTTGAATATAAAGGACATTTGTTTTCTACGTAATGAAAACCTAGAGCTCGATAGTTTTAGTTTCTTCAGGGAGAAAACTAAGCATACAAATGAAAATCAAACACCGGTCAATGTGATGCTCACTTCTTATGCAAAAAGTATCATCGAAAAATACAGGAACCCGGACACTTCTCCAAAAGCCTTTGTATTTCCAATATTAAGTCAGACCGATAGCGCACTAGATAAACGAAAAAAGGTACAAGCCTTTACTCATTTAATAAATGACAACATAAAGAAATTAGCCCTTTCGGTAGGTCTATCAAGCGATATTTCTACTTATTACGCTCGCCATTCTTTCGCTACTCTGGCAATACAAGGAGGGGAAAGCATTGAATTTGTGAGTGAAGCCCTAAGTCACTCGGACATCAAAACGACACGGGGTTACTTTGCCGGTTTTGCTGATAACAGTAAGCTTAAAGTACTTGAAGGATTAATGAACTTTTAAACAAACTAAACGATGATAACAATACCGGCGAATTATTTTAAGGAGTTACTTAACGCAATTGAGGACACAATTATGATAGAAGGGCCATTTAAACCCCTGTCAGAGGCTCACGGGGAACACCTATATGACATTAAGAAGATCAGACACATTGTGGATCAAATTGAAACCTTTATTGCTAATATGCCCATTGAAAGGCAAAAAATTGAAATTCGGAGAATTGCGAATAGAAGCGATGAATTAACAAAGGCCTTTGAACCTTTCGGGGCGCAAATGGATTTTTTAGCAAACACGGAAAAGCCTGTTACACATCTTGACTATTTGGCAAAACTGAATTTAGGTTTTGAAGCTTTCATATATTACCTGGAAGATTTAGGCGCGGATTTTGGGCTTGATATTCCGGAACTAATGGAGGACAACCAAGCTGAAACCAAGACTAACACATCGCGAAAGATGCGTCGGCCCTTTTCTTCTTACTTCCTTAGGGGAGGGGAGGATTTACCCGAACTAATAAAAAAAGAATTTCCGGGAATTCGGGGTGTGGAATTAAGACTTGTTCTCGAGGTATTGATAAAGCATAAATATTTTTCAATTGGGCATAGGGAGAGACAGGCAATTTATGAAGCCATGACTCTCTTCTTCGATCATGATATTGCCGCCAAATCAGCCATATTTGATAATGGATTTGATGAGCAAGATTTTAAAGCCGTTGAAAACAAGTTTAGAGATCTAATAAAAATGGATTAATGTTGATAGTTAGATGTTTTTTCTTGTTAACATGATTAAACATCTAACTATCAATAGAATACCTAAGTAAATCCGTTACATTTGCTGCTGTTGAAACATTAAAAACAGATGCAAATGGAAACAAACACAATAACCTTTGAGCAAATCCCGGCGGTCCTCTTACTGATCTTAACTAAGGTCGAAGCGCTTGGGCTCAAATTAGAAGTCACTACCGGGACGGCGGTGCCCAATCGCCTGTTTACTGTTACGGAGGCGGGTAAATATCTCAGTTTAGCAAACTCAACGCTTTACGGGATGACCTCAAGGGGAGAAATAGACTTTCTAAAAAAAGGTAAAAGAGTCTATTTTGAAGAGTCCGCACTACTGGCTTATCTTCAATCTGGCAGACGTAAAAGCTACGCAACATTAGCCCAAGAAGCAAGGCAGTAAGATGACCGATATACTAACCTCCTCCGGCCTTTCATCCTTTGACCCATCAAAGTTCTGCCAACGTAGAAAAGATCAGACCGATTGTAACCAGGTGAATTCGGAATTGCTGAAATACGAAATACGGCCGGATTCTGAATATTCAGAAATGCAGTATCATTTGAAGTATAAAGGCGTTGGTTGTCTCGCCTTGGGTGAATTGGTGGGATTTTCGGGAAAAGCAAAAGCGGGAAAAGGATTAGCCCTTATTGCCATGAGTGTGGCACTACTTAAAGGCGAATGGGGTGGATTTAAGGCTGAAAAAAATAACACTAAGGTATTGTTTATCGACAATGAACAGACTGGTTTCAGTGCTCAAAACAACCTTAGAAAGATCTATTCCCTTTGCGGATGGGCCAGCAAAATTAAAAACCCTAGGATAGATTACTACTGCCTGAGGGACGCAGATATTAAAACCCGTAGAACTGTGCTAGAAAGTGCACTTATCGAGCGCACGCCGGATGTAGTTTTCGTTGATAACGTAAGGGATTTATTAAAAGACTTTAATTCAATCGATGAATCCGGGGAATTGGTAAACTTTCTAATGAGACTGACCAAGCAATACAGCGTCACAATAATAACCGTGTTGCACGAGAATAAGGGAAAAGATGAAAACCTTCGTGGGCACCTCGGCACCGAGATAGTTATTAAGGCCTCGGAGGTTTACCACGTAACAAAGACAGTGGACAATTTCAAAGTTGTTCAAACGGAATGCCGTAACGCTCCAATTGATGACTGGTCTTTTGAATTGGATGAGCAGAATTGCCCGGTACCCGATACCAAAGTGGACAAAGGGGTTTTACAGAAAGCGATATTTAGAAATGAATTCAGGCTTGTCTTCGAAGAAACGGTCAGTTATAACTATACCGGACTTGTTGAAGCTGTACAAAAATATATGTTGGTATCAGTGGCCGAAGCTAAGAGACGAATTAAAGACGCCCGGTTATTGGGTATACTCAAAACAGAAAACAAGTTCATCAGCTTTAAAAATGAAGGCGCCGAAACAGTACCAAATGATACCCCCGGATAGTACATGTTTGTACAACCCTCTCTAAAGAGGGGTTGATACCAAATGATACCAATACTATAAGGTATCAATGATATCAAATGATACCAAATGATACCGTGATACCAAATAGATATATAATTGAAATACAGATTGTTATAAAAAACATGAAATGTACATTAATCTTTTTGCCAAGGTATCATTCATCGCCATATTCAACATAATAAAATGATACTAAATTTTGAGCTTTTAAACAATTGAATTATAGCACTATGGGAAATATTTTAGATGTAAAAGTTTCATCGTACAAAAACAAGGACCAGGAGAACCCTAAAACCGTCAATTTGCGTGAGATTTTAGCCGATGGAAAGCATAGGAATTTGATTGAAAAAATCAGAGCCTCCACGAATGAAGCCCGGCAAAAAGAGCTTAAGCTTAAATTGCCCTGCTATACTCCAAGTTGTGAAATTGGGGAGGATGGGCAAATCATACATTCCGGAATCCTTTGCGTAGATATAGATTTTAAGGATAATTCCCATATCAGCAATTTCAGTGATTTTAAAAAGTTGGTTAGTGAAATTCCTGAAATTGTTTATTGTTCTCTTTCTGCCGGGGGTAAGGGTTATTTTGTGCTCTTTCTCATATCGGACAAGGCAAAACACAAACAGCATTTTGAAAGCCTGAAAATGGACTTTGCCCGATGTGGTATTAAAATAGATCCATCGTGTTCAAACGTGAATAGATTGCGTTTTTGTACGTGGGATCCTGATCCGTACATTAACTTAAAAGCAAAACCCTACACCTTTATATATCACCCTGCTTTAATCGTGAATGATTCTTTTCCTGCTTCGCCAAGTCTTGGACGGGTAACCGCTCTTATTGATGCGATAGAAGATAGCCTCACAGATATTACCGGAAATTACCCACAATGGTTTCAAATCGGTTGTGCTCTTGCCAATGAGTTTGGGGAGGCCGGGCGCGAATTCTTCCACAGAGTAAGCGGATATTCTGACCTATATGAGAATGACACCACAGACCGGCAATTCACAGCCTGTTTGAAAGGTTTAAAGAGCTCAACACCTATTCACATTAACACCCTGTTTCACTTCGCAAAGCAAAACGGAGTAGTTATATCCGGTCCTGAAGTAGATTTTAAACTCAATTAAATAATAATCAATGGATAAAAATAGAAGCAAAGTTTATGAGTTCATCGATTCGTTTGACCCTGAACTCCAAATAAGAATGTACAAAGCCTTCAAAGCCCGTGAAGCTGAAATGAAATTGCTGATCCTGGCACAGGAGCAAATTAAGAAGACCACCGCAGGCCTAAAACACGAACGCAAGATGTGGTCCAGTTATCTATTACAGTTGCAAATTGCTCTGGTAGGTGAAACAGATCCCACCAAGTCAAAAACTTTGAGATCGACCATTCAGAGGATCCGAAATAATCAATTAACTCTTTATTAATAAAGCTATGATAGAAATGTTAGCAGAGGAACATGCTTTACAGCTGTTCCGTGAGTTCGAAACACGAAGATCCGAATTCTTAAGACTGGACCTCCGGGATAAAGCAAAAGAGGACCGCAAAAGAATATCAGCGGAGAGATATGAAAAAGCAATTCTAAAAAAGTCACAAGGACAAGTAGAAGCATATCGCAGGCAACAGGAAAAAATAAAAATCAGGGCTGAAAATGAGTTAAAAGAGGGCACTTTAAAGCCTCAAAAAACACCCCTCTGATTTTTAGTCAGAAGCAATTAAGATTCTAAGTGTTGATTATCAAAACGCAGCAACGCACAATTTAATAAGTTATACATCAAATAATAAAACATCATGGAAACACTTTATGTAGGCTTGGTAAGCAATAAAGAAATGCTCAGACCAGGAGTAGGGGCAGACCTCGATCCGGCAAGTGGGTCTTATTATGCAGAGGGACTTAATGGAAGCGCTAGACTTGGCTACACTAGGTCTAACCCTGCTAGAATGTCATTTTATGCAATGTACGCATTTGATGAATACAACGTAGAATACAAGGCCTTCCAGCAGGAAGATGGAAAAGTACAGGGGGGCGGTATAAAAGCCAGTAGAACTATTTGGGGGGCAATCTGTGCGGGGCACGGGTGTGTGCCCGCTCAAAATTATGGCATAAATGACAGGTATTACAGAGTTGAAGCGGAGATAATACCCCTTGGCAGTACTGATTTGCCGTATGTAGGTTTTTTGGGGGATTATGATACAGGGATGGTACGGGTAAAATCATTAATATTTAAAGAACAAGTCTTTCTAGAAGATTTTATTAACCTTCCCAGAAACGAAAGCGACGAGGCTTTTATATTGTCGCACATACCTAATTTTCCAGTAATGCCCTGGGCTGATCCGCACTGGACAAATGGGGCATAGACCAATAGTTATCAAAAATACTTTGACCTAAAATAATAAGTTTAATCAATTAAATATCCATTAGTCATGAGTGAAGAAAACAAAGAAAAAGAGGACTTAAAAAAAGCAGAAGCCCACGCAGCAGAAATGCTTGCAACACTAGAGGTGCCAGATGACGCCTTGGTAGGTGAAACCAGTGAAGAGTACAAGGGTCGGAAAGACCAGGAGTGTATTAACCAACCTAAAAAAGCATAAAATGCAAGCACAAGAAAAGGTTATCCTATATCAGAATATTAATTCAATTAATACGGATATTGCGGGGCATAAAAAGATTGTACCTCTTATGAACGTTGTGATGGAGGAGGTAAAGGCTTTGGGGGTTGAACCTACACAGATCATCCTAAATGACCTATTCGAGGGTCAAGGTGAACAGATCAAAAAGAAATTGAACCGCTTACTTGAAAAGGAAATTTCCGGTTATTTTCTCCCCTCACGCAAAGAAAATGAAAGACTTAAATTTCAGGAAGTATTGGCAAAAGTGGATAAACTTGTCTCTAAGGTATATCACGAAATCTTGAAAAGGGAAAAGCCGTATGCAACATCCATCGAAACTTCATTATTAACGTGGGCACCGGGTGGAATTGTATTTGATGAACAGCCTATCATTGATAAGTACACTATTTACCTTGATAGCCCCGAAAAGATCAAAATTAAGGAAGCAGCAGAAGGTTTGATGAAACATGTGTCCGAATTTAACGATCTTGTTTTAGCAGCATCCCATAATATGATCTTTGGTCTTGGACACGAGAATAGAGCCGTTGAACCCTTGGTGCTTTTTCATTCTGACAATACCCTTTCAATTGATGGGGAATCATTCAGACACATTTATTCCGAAGAGTAATAAATTAAACATCATGGAAACGCTTTATGTGGGATTGGCAAGTAACCCCAAAATGTACGGTATTTTGGAGGGGGATAGGGCTGAATATCTTTTAGAGTATAATTCGGGGAAGGCACGTTTAGGATTTACAAGATCGAATTTTGGACGTATGTATTGGTTTGATGAATACAATATTGAATATCCAGCCAATTCGACTGGATATGGTATTAAGGCAAGCAGAAGTATTTGGGGTAGTCTCTGTATGGGGTTCGGCTGTCAACCGGGCGAGAATTACGGCGTGTATGATCGTTATTATAGGGTGGAGGCAAATGTTATACCGATTGGAAAAGCAAACTTTGACATACACAGTGAGATGTTTGTCCCTGCCTACGCTCATGGACAAGTGAGGGTAAGTTCCTTAATATTCAGAGAAAGGGTATTTCTTGAGAATTTTATTGATGATGTTTATAATAAACCATTGTCAGATTGTGACGCGGCTCAGATCAGTAAACATTTACCCAATTTTCCAATAATGCCGTGGGCAGATACAAGCTGGACAAATGGGGTATAAGGGTAAATCATTCCCATTAAGTACAGTTCATCTCTCTAAATTGTGCCTGTGGTATTTTGGAGGGACAAAACAAGATAATCTGAAGAGCAATAAATTAAATCTTAAAGAAAGTGTGTTCCTAATGGGCGCACTTTCTTTATTCAAACTTTGAGACTATGAAATCAGATGAAGAATTACAACGGGATGAGCAATTTAAAAGAATTGAGCAGCAAGCAGAAAAGGTAAATGCTTTGTACGATATGGCAACCGGGGCTTTGATTACACTTGCAATAGGTGTGACTCTTAAACCCAACAAGCCTTTTAAATTTTCTAATTACAGCCAAATAGCAGAAAAAGCAAATAACATATTCACGAAGTTTTACGGCTTTGTATTTGAGCTTATTCAAGGTGGAGTTAAAACAGAGTGGGCCATCGCTAACAAAGAGATGGACGATCGATTAAAAAAAGCATTCGGCAAAATGGATGTAAAGGTGGCATCAAGTTATTTCAACCATAACGAAGGGGCTATGCAGGCCTTCCTGAATAGGGCAAAGAAAGACGGGGGGTTAGGATTATCCGAAAGAGTTTGGCAGTATACTGGCCAGCTAAGAACTGACCTTGAAGCCGCTCTTCAGGTCGGTATTGCTGAAGGAAAATCAGCTCAGCAGTTGGCCCGCCAAGTTCGTAAATATTTGCAGGATCCAGAGGGGCTTTTAATGAAATCAAAACAGTTAAAGCTCGATTTATTTAAGGAGGTCCACGGGCAGGGTGTTTATCGTTCTGCAGTTAAAAACGCTATGCGTCTTACCCGTACCGAAATAAATATGGCTTACCATACTGCGGATCACGAAAGGAGGCAACAAGTGGATATCATTGTAGGCTATGAAGTGCATACTTCAAGCAATCATCCAGTAACAGACATTTGCGATACTTTCGCGGGCAAATATCCAAAGTCTTTCAAATTCGTATCGTGGCACCCTCAGTGTAGATGTTACACTACAAACATATTGTGCACTGACAAGGAGCTTAATAACCTGTCAGATGCTTTACTCAGTGGCAAGGAGATAAAAGGCTTTAGATCGATCAACCAGGTAAAGAATGTCCCGGATAGCTTCACTGAATGGATTACGGACAATGCAGAACGCATTAAAACGGCCAAATCAATCCCTTATTTCATCCGGGATAACCTCTCTCATATATCAGCACTTAAGGTGCCTTAAACTCTAAAAGTTCAAAGCAATACGCGCGGGCGCGCGAGGACACGTTCTAAACTGGGTTATATCAAACCAGATGGGTAGGGGTAATTTATCAAATTTCATATCTCAGAGGTAAACGGTATGAGCTATGAAAAGAAGATAAACTGAGTGGAGAAAGATCGAAACGATACGCGCACGCGCGAGTGAAGGGATAAACCTGGTCAGTTTGATGGGCAAATATACAAGCCCCCGTCAATGATCGACCCAACAAACTCCATTTTGGAAGTATCAGGATCCAGACCGGGAACACCCGGATAAACCGCTACAAGCTTTTTATTCTCCCTTACAATGCGCTTTATCATGTCAAATGCTTTTTGCGGAGTCAATGTGTAGGTAAGCAGAGAGACAACGCTTGCATAATCTTTGTCTGGATGATGCTGTTCGTAGTAATCGAGAAGAGCTTCACCGCTCAACTTTGATAGATCCATATATTTAATGCTTAAGTGTGCTTGATGGGAACACAAATAGTATGCTTTTTTGCGTTGTTTCACGCTAGTTCCACGAAAACAAAACTTAAGAAATATAAGGCATTTGTCCTTAGCTCCTTAGATGTTTAGAGACGGAAGTTCAGTTAACTTTAGATTCACCATTTGCTTTTGATAAACCCGTTTTTATAGTTTGCTCAATAAGCACACATTTTGAGCAAACTATTTTATGCTTCTTCGATTTCTGACAACAGCCTTTTAAGACTCTCGACGCTATCTATTTTATATGTCCGGTCCTTGTATTGTACTAATCCATGAATTTCATTGCCAGTGCTCTCAAATAATGCCTTAAGGTCAACCTCCAAAGCTTTAGCGATCCGCTCCAACATTTCTAAAGTAGGATTACCGGATATTAGGGTTTGGCTCAATCCGGACTGTGAAGATCCCATCCTTGCGGCCAATTCTGCAATGGTAAGCCCTCTTTCTTTGATCATCTTTTTGATTGAGGTCGTAATCTGGTCTTTCGTTGTCATTATCTTGATTTTTTAAGTTGAACACAAAGGTAACAAATAAATATAAGGTATTGTTTATATTTAATCAATATAAATTAGGTATATCTTATATTATTTAAACGATTATAACCGGTTAAAATCGTTTGTAATCATTTATACCTTATATTTGACCCGAAATAATAAGTTAAAACTAATAAACATGAACAAAATTGTTTTGAACCTTGAATCAAATCCTAGCTATAAAGAATTAAAGGCAAGATTTGAAAGTATTACCCGGGAATACTCCCTTGCAGTTATTGAAGGCACTGAGCAGGGGTGCCAATACCCGGAAGCCTCCGACAATATCCGCTTTCTATCAGAATTCATCTTTGATATTTCCTGCTCTATTGAGGACCGCAAAAAACAGGTAAAGGCATGACTAACGATCTTTACAACATCAAAGAACTAATGGCCGGAATGGCAGAACTGGGAGCAGCAACAGTATTGAAAACCCTACAGCCCAAAACGGATTCTCTTACACAACGTCAGGCGTGGGACAAATTTGATAAGGTATGGGTAGCGGAGTGCGTTAGAAAGGATCTTATCCAAGGACGTCGTAAAGGACCAGCGAAGAACTCACCTATCTATTATTCCAAATTGGAACTATTGACTTTAAAACAAGCATATAAAGCAAGCCGACTAGGCACATTTGATAATACTAAAATTTGAAAAAAAATGCAATTAGAAGAATTTTTAATAAACAATGAAAGTTTTGGCAAAAAAGTGTGGGGTCCCGGATACGCGGCTTTTGAGCTGCTTGATAATTCAATGAGTGATGGGGCCCGGAGAGGATTGGAAGTAGGGGACATTTTAAAATGCAAAAAAATCAAGCATTTAGAGCCTATCGATGATTTGAAGACATTCAAATATGAGTTGGTAGTTGTTACCAGTACCGGCGCGTTAGTTGGTAGAATATCCCATCAGGACGGGGAGACGGTTATTTTATCAAGATATAATCCGGCCTTTGAAGTCACAACGGTTGATTTAACCAAAGTTAAGAGCTTGTACCTGGTTGAAGGTTTTCAACGCCAGATGGGTGCAAAGGCAGAGGCGAGACGGGCACAATACGCGGTATCATGACAAAGACACCCAAATGGCCATATTTCTGCTACTTAGGAATATTGAATCTGATAGAACGTCTGAAGAGTGACAGCTTGATGGAGAGCCGCGAAAAGGAAGTAATTCTCATGATGATTATAGCGGCCACGGATGCCCTTTCTGCCACCATTGCTTATAGAAAGATAAAAACGGAAACCGTTATTTCCTGCACTTCGATTGCGCTCCGACGACTTGACCAAACCATGGAAAACAATTTAGTTGATTTTTTCTTAGGGAGTCCTGACATATCGATAATGGAAGGACGTTTAAAGCATATTACTGGCGACTTAATGTCTATAATGAAGAAAAACAACTTTGACTTACAACGCTTTTTTTGAATAACAATAATTATTTTTAACAAATTTAAAACGTAAAAACATGTTAAACACATTTGATGGAACATTAACAACTCTCGAAGACCTCAAAAACGATACCTCTTTGGAAAAGGGGCGAAAGGGGGTTATGTTAAAACTTATTAAACTCTCGATTGAGACTATTTCCATTTCTATTAAGAGCAGAGAACAAACATCAGATTTTGCAAATAGAGGTGTAAAGATTGATAATACCTTCCTCGATGACATGATAGAATCTGATTTGCTTGAAGATTTCTTTGGTAATCTTCCTTTACCCGAAATGAAGGAAAAGTTAAAGGTTATCAAACAAAAAATTAAGGAAGTGCGGGAGGTGATTAGCTGAAATCGTTATCTTTGAATTATTAATTCGAATTTAGATTAAAGTACGCTGGTCATCAATAGCAGGTACTTGTTAAAAACCCTTTCCAGACGCTAATTATGGAGAGGGTTTTTTGTTGCCGTAAACCTCATAAAACCTGAAAATGAAAATATTTTAGCGGAAGTATTCCAAAAGTATTTTAAAATCACTTGCTTTTAGTAACAGTATTCGTTACCTTTGTGAAAAATAGCCGTACTATGAAAAGAGTTTTTAAAGTTCATGAAATTATTAAGATTCTCACAAGTCAAGGCTGGTATTTAGCCAGGCAAAACGGGACCAGTCACCGCCAGTATAAGCATTCCACTATTCGACGAACAGTCACAGTAGATGGTAAACCCTCAGATGACGTGTGGATTGATAATCTGAAAAGTATGGAAAAACAATCGGGGGTGAAATTTAAGGGCCTTTAATCTTCGCTTAAGCGTTTTGTAGTTGTGACACACTGTAAAGATAAAAATACTGTAAAGATAAAAATACTGTAATATGAAAACACTGAAAGTAATTGTAAGTAAAGCTGGTAATGGAGTTTCGGCCCATTTGCCCGAAGTTGATGGGTTTGTAATTGCACGTGAATCGGTTGAAAAACTGAAGCGTGATTTGCTTGCTGGTATTTCCTTTCATATTGAGGGGCTATATGATGAGGAACGTGAGACGTGGATGGGTGAGCTTTTCAATTTTGAATATGTTTTTCAAGATATCCCTACGTTGATTGAAGGTTATAGCGGATTAATTAACCAAAGCAGTTTAGCCCGCATTTCTGGCATTAACGAAAGCTTGATGAGGCAGTATGTATCAGGACTTAAAAGACCCAGCCGTAAAGTAACCGAACGTATTGAATCAGGGCTAAAAAAATATGCTGATGAACTCCGTAATATTTCATTTGCTTAAAACAAAGATTAACTTAATAAAAAATCCTCTTCAATCTAAAATGGAGAGGATTTTTTATTGCATATATTTAATATATACACTAAATTTCAATACTCTGTATTTTATTGTCTGATTATGTGTTAATTAGGCATAAATCTGTTATATTTGGGAGGTTTAATACTTAAGCTATGGAGAAAAATACACAAATGGTGAATGTAGGGGATACCTACACACCGAAAGAGGAAAAGTTTTGT
Source organism: Mariniphaga sp. (assembly GCA_025363795.1). GTDB lineage: Bacteria > Bacteroidota > Bacteroidia > Bacteroidales > Prolixibacteraceae > JAAFHB01. The sequence continues at coordinate 22,858 of JANYLE010000296.1, forward strand.
TATGAATACTGCATCGATTTAAATGCTACTAAAGCAGCGATCCGGGCAGGATACGGCCAAAAGACAGCAAGGTCAATCGGATATCAAAACTTGTTAAAACTTCACATTCAAAAGAAGATCAAGGAAACGCAGAGTGATTTAGCCAAATCCGCGGGTATTTCTGCTTTAAGAGCAATCTTAGAACACAAGAAAATAGCATTCTCAAATATTGGTGATTATTTTGAAAGTGATTGGAAATCGAAGGATGTTGAGACGTTGTCAGAAGAGCAACGAGCGTGTATTCAAGAAGTAAAGATCAAAGATACAAAAGAGGGAAAGGAAGTTAATTTTAAGCTATTCAGCAAAGCTGCAAGCCTTGACGCTATTTGTAAGTTATTGGACTTTTACGCACCCATTAAAAATGAAGTTACCGGCAAAGATGGCAAAGACTTGTTCCCGCACCTGGATCTATCTTTACTCAGTGATGAGGAGTTAGTAACTCATTACAACCTACTATTGAAAGCCTGTAGCTAAATCAACCTACTATTGAAAGCCGGTAGCATAAATCAACCTGAATATAAAATCAGCTTTGGGATGTTGTAGGTTTCATTTCAAAGATGGTCCAAAAGTCTCTTCCTTAAATGGAGGGGGCTTTTTTGTGTTTATGGCTGAAATACACTTTTTACGCGGTTTTGTTTTATAAGTTGTTTTATAAACGAAAAAAACACCTGCTCGAATTAACGTGCAAGTGTTTGATTCTCTGGTTGTCCCGTCAGGTCTCGAACCTGAACTCTTCTGATCCAGAAACAGACGTGTTGCCAATTACACCACGGGACAGTATTTGGTTGACCCGCCAAGGTTCGAACTTGGACTCTACTGAACCAAAATCAGTTGTGTTGCCAATTACACCACGGGTCAATCAATAATGTCTTATTAATTAAGACGGGTGCAAAAGTACGAAGTTTTTTTTCCCTACAAACTGATCTGGGATAAAAATTTGGCTACGTCCGGTTTATTTGTTTGCCTGGGCTTATTCTTCCATAGCCAAATTGGAAAGAAGGATGTGTAACGAATTAAAATATAGGGGTATATGTATTGAACATCATTTGGTGAGGAATTGGTATATCAGAAAAAATGTTGCTGAAATGTCCAATTGAATAAAGCTACTCTAATCGGAATCGCAATAAAGGACAAGTGATAAAGTGTTGTATATTAACCGAGAACTCATTTAATGTATTTCAGCTTCAATTTCTCCTGTCATTGGGCTTTACCTGATCCTGTATTTAATTGCATCGTTTAAAATGGGTTTTTAAGGCTTAACTGGCATGGTGATTATTTATAATTTACTTGTTTTGGCATTGGCGATAAGCGGAAATCAATCTCAGGATTATCCTGTAAAAAAAGTTAAAGTTTATTTTATGGTGCTGTTCTTCATTTTGATGGGTGAGGAGAATAAGATTATTAATATCTTCGCAGGAATTTTGAGTTCCTGTTTAACTCAAAATAAAATGGCGGAAAATAAAGTATTATATAGATAATTGTATGATGACAAAAGGGTATAAGTTTTATAATACTGTCGTAGGATGGTTAATATTTCTTGTTGCAGCGACTGTGTATCTGTTGACTATTGAACCTACAGCCAGTTTTTGGGATTGTGGGGAGTTCATTACGACGGCATTTACACTTCAGGTTGGTCATCCACCCGGAGCTCCGCTCTTTATGATCATGGGACGTGTATTTACGATGTTTGCCGGTAATACCGCGCAGGTTCCCGTTATGGTGAACATCATGTCGGCGCTGGCCAGCGCATTTACAATACTATTCCTCTTTTGGACCATTACCCATTTGGCCCGAAGAGTTGTTTCCACAAAA
>JANYLE010000352.1 GCA_025363795.1 Mariniphaga sp.
CTCCCCTTTTATGCGGTAAATCAGTTGATCGGGTTCTCCCGTCACTTCACTTCCGATCCTGATTCGTGACAGTCCGATCGGAAGAATGCTTTTTAATATGATTCCCCCTTTTTCTTTGGTAATAAAAGCGGGAAGCTTCACTCCATTGAACACAATCGAATCAAATTCGATCCCTTTTTGCAAACAATTTATTCTCAGCACGATATCGATGCCGCGCTCCTTTTCGCTCATTACCCAGGATTGATAATAAGATGAATTAATTCTGAATGGCATATGATTTTCTTAACAATTGTTTGACAGCTGATTAAGCAAATTGCGATCAAAAAAATCAGATAACTAAAAAAAGGCTTTTTTAACATTGCCACAGGGAACCTAAGTGAAATATAAACGTTTATTTAGCTGTAATATTAGGAATTAATATTTGCTATTTTAGAAGTCTCATTAAAATTTGATTTGCCATGAAAAATATACTTAAATATTCGATCAAATTTTCCTCTTTCTTATTTATAATCATTGTGTTGGTAAACTGTAAGAAGGATGTCGTTGTTACTAAACCGGTAGTTGTAACTCCAGTGGTAATAAAGGAGGCGACAGATGTGAATAAATTCATTTATAATGGACTGAAAGACTATTATTTATGGGAGGATCAAATCCCCAGTCTCACATCAACGAAATATTTGATAAAGGATTCTCTCAATGCCTTTTTAAACACCTATACAGATCCTCAAAAGCTCTTTACCGACCTGCTTTATAAATACAAAACCGTCGATAAATGGTCATTTATTGTTGATAATTCTGCAACTATTGATAATTGGATACAAGGAATTTCTGAAACGATGGGGTTCGATTTCATGCTGAGCCGAATAGGGACAAGTGACGATGTTTTTGGATTTGTTCGGTACGTTTACAAAGGATCACCGGCAGAGAAAGCTGGTATAAAGCGTGGAGATCTTTTCCTGAGTGTGGACGATCAGCGGCTTACAATTTCAAATTACCAGACCCTTTTGTTTACGAAAGTGACATATAAGCTTTCGATGGCTTCAATTACAGGAACTACAATTGCGTTGAATGGTAAATCGTTTACCATGACGGCAATCCAAATGCAGGAGAATCCTATTCAGCTTGATACTGTACTGAATATCGGTAATTATAAAGTCGGCTATCTGGTTTATAACGGTTTCAATTCGGATTATGACCTTCAGTTAAATCAGGTATTCAAGAAATTCAAGGATGCCGGCATCGATAAACTCGTTCTTGACTTACGTTATAATGGAGGAGGGTCAGTGCAAACGGCGATATACCTGGCAAGTATGATCTACAGTACTTCATCAGCTAAAATTTTTATTAAAAGTCAGTATAATGCTGGTTTGCAGGCATATTATGTCAGTAAAGATGGTGCTGCTTCACTCAATGACAGCTTTACTGATACAATTCTGAAGACTGCCACTACAGCGGCAACTCCAATTAATACCTTGAATTTAACTAAGCTATATGTAATCACATCAGACAATACCGCGTCTGCCAGCGAATTATTAATCAATGGTCTTAAGCCTTATCTGCAGGTGGTTAACGTAGGAATTAATACTGCCGGAAAATATGTGGCATCCTTCACAATTAAGGACTGGGACGCAAATGGGGTAGTAAATCCTAATGATAGCTGGGCGATGCAGCCGATTGTAGTTAAAATTGCCAATTCGGCTGGCGTTTCAGATTTTATTAATGGTCTGGTTCCGGATATTCAAATGGAGGAGGATATTGCCAATCTTTTACCGTTCGGCGATCAGAATGAGACATTGCTGAAAGTGGTGCTCAACGATATTCAGGGACTTCCTCAGAAGAGCGTTTCATTAAAATCCGCAAAATTGGGATTGGTAAAGGTATTTGATTCGCAGGAAAACAGGCCTTTTTCAAAGCAAATGTATATTAATCCTTTAAAGAAAAATCAGCCAAACTGAGACAAATCGTTTGGTCGAAATTTAATTTTATCTAATGTTTGTGTTTATGAAGAAATTATTGGTATCCTGTTTTTTAATTGCTTGTTTTTCTATGGGATATGCGCAAAGCGCTGATGATATTACAGGAATTTGGTGGAATGACGTGAAGACCTCAAAAATTAAAGTTGAAAAGAAAGACGGGAAGTATATCGGAACGATCGTCTATATTATTCCCGAAAAACTCATCAATGGTGTTCCGGCAAAAGATGATAAAAATCCAAATGTGGCTTTGAGGAGTAGGCCGGTACTTAATCTTCAGATATTAGGGGGATTGGTTTATAATTCCAGTGATAAGGAGTGGGCAGGAGGATCAATATATGATCCGAAAGTTGGTAAAACCTATGACTGTTATGTCTGGCTGGAGGGAAAGGATGTTCTTCAGCTGAAAGGATTTGTGGCAGGTATTCGAATGCTGGGACGTAAGTCTTCCTGGACCCGTACGACTTTGTGACAGGAATTTGAAACGAATTATATTAATGCTTATCCTCTAATTCCAATCGGGGTTTACTTCCCAGGTACAAGGCCCTGAAAAATACGAAGAGAAAAATAATACTTACTAAAACAAGATAGGAACTTCCGTCAGACGAAGTTCCTGTTTTGTCGATACCGTTACTGATCAACCCTTTTTGCATAAGATAGTAGGCGATAACTGCGGTGGCGTTATTGACAAAATGGGCAATGATAGGCAACCATAATGTCCCGCTCCACTCGAGCATATAACCAAACATTGCTCCTAGCACCATCCGGGGCAGAAATCCGAAAAATTGCATGTGCAATGCGCTGAATATGGCAGC
>JANYLE010000376.1 GCA_025363795.1 Mariniphaga sp.
CCATCTCCATACCTCGGCTATACCTTCGCTATACCAGGTCCGGTGTTTGAGATAGATTTTAGTAAGGCATAAGTAACTTTTCTGTATCATTTGTTACAGCAATCTTACAGCAACATTACAGGAACCTTACAGCAAGTATAGATTTGGTATAGCCAAGGTATAGCGGAAACATAGGGATGATACTGCCCGGGAAGGACGAAATATTAATCCCTGGTAATTAGAATTTATCCAAGCTCATTGTTATTACCTGCTTGCAAGCAGGATAATATAATGAAGGCTAAAAACCCTTTTTTATTCTGATAACTTATTAATATCTTTGTTATAAAATATTTTTCTATTTTGGATTGCTTCTGCAATATATTACACATAAGCATTTTAACTAAATATTCACATAAAATTTTATTATATCTGTTTAATTAACCAGAGCGCGAATAAAGTTGAAACAATTGAGCAATGAAAAATCTTCCCAACCTTCTCGTTGTTGATGACGCCGAAGAGAATCTGTTACTACTTAAAAATATTATCAATATCGCTGATGTTAATCTTGTTAAAGCACTTTCAGGCGCTGAGGCATTGGAGAAAATTGAGGGGATTGAACTTGCATTAGCAATAATCGACGTTCAGATGCCTGGAATGAACGGCTATGAACTTGCATTGAAAATAAATGAAGACAGATCGGGAGACAAAGTGCCAATTATTTTTATTACAGCCAACCTTAATTATGAAATGGAATTGTTGAAAGGGTACAATTCCGGAGCCGTAGACTATATCTTTAAACCGGTTGATCGTCATATTCTGCTTTGTAAAATCAATGTGTTTCTTGGCCTTTTCAATCTTCGGCAGACCATCTACAGAGATGCATTGTTACTAAAAAAATCAGCTGATGAATTGAAAAAAGCTAATGTTGCGCTAAAAAAGAGTGAAGAAAAATACAGGAGTTATATTGATAATGCTCCGGATGGCGCTTTTGTTGTAGATGAAACCGGGAAATACATCGAAGTAAACGAAGCAGCCTGCAAGATAACAGGATACTCACAGGATGAACTTTTAAAAATGTCGATTTCGGATATAACTACAAATGAATTGCTTACAGATGGTCTCGCTGATTTCAGAAAGATGATGAAAAATGGTACTTCGAAAAGCGAACTGATATTCAGGCATAAAAATGGAGATAAACGATGGTGGTCTGTGGAAGCCGTTCGGCTTACGGAATCAAAATTTCTTGGTTTTACAAAGGACATCACCAGCAAGAAACGGGATGAAGAAGAATTAAAAAATTCTCTTGTACAGCTACATCTGTTGACCCAATATATAGAGAAAGTAAGAGAGAATGAAAGAGTGTCAATTTCGCGTGAACTTCATGACGATCTGGGTCAGTCGCTTACTGCGGTAAAAATTGATTTGGGACTAATCAGACAAAATGTTTCCGATCAGGATGTAATTCTGAAAATCGATAAGGTTTCTGCGCTTGTTCGTGAGACAATCAAGACAGTTCAGAGACTAACATCACAATTGAGACCGGAGATTATCGATGATCTTGGTATCGAGGCAGCAATAGAGTGGTATACGAAGGAATTTGCGATAAGAAATAGCATTGAAGTTTTGCTCAATATGGATCCAGGTATAGTCATCTCACCCGATGCTTCGCTTATCGTATTCAGGATCATGCAGGAATCGCTTACAAATATCGCAAGACACGCCATGGCGACAAAAGTTGATATGGGGCTACATAAAACCGGGGAATCTATTTTCTTAGGGATTTCGGATAATGGGATCGGTATTACTGAAACTCAGATAAATTCAAATAAATCGTTTGGCATTAAAATCATGAAGGAGAGAGCTCTTTCGCTGGGAGGCACTTTTGACATTTGCCGTAATAAGAGAGGTGGAACAGAAGTGCAACTTGTCATACCATTAAATAAAAGCTGAACCTATGAGAATTCTTATATGCGATGATCATAAGATCGTCAGGGAGGGCCTCCGGCAAATACTTCATCAACTGCCTGTCGTGACATTTATTGAGGAAGCCGGCAATGGTGATGAGGCGCTTGTTCTCTTAAAAAGAAACACCTTTAATATTGTTATACTCGATATTTCCCTTCCTGACAGGAGTGGTCTTGAAGTTCTTGAAATGATTAAAAATAAATGGCCATCAACAAACGTATTAATGCTAAGTATGCATCCGCAAGAACAATACGCCATACGCGCCATCAAACTTGGAGCCTCCGGGTACCTCACCAAAGATACTGCTTCTGAAGAGTTGCTGCTGGCAGTAAAACGGATATCTGACGGGGGGAAATACATTTCGCAGTCGCTTGCCGAAAATCTTATGCTTCATCTTGATAAAGATAGCTACCGCCAAAAGCATGAAATGCTTTCCATCCGTGAATTCGAGATCATGATTAAAATTGCAAACGGGAAGTCGCTTCAGGAAATCGGGAAAGTACTTTGCATATCTGATAAGACAGTTAGTACCTACAGAAGTCGCATTATGGAGAAAATGGAACTAACTAAAAATACAGAACTCACCAGGTACTGCATCGAAAATAACCTGATTTAAAATGAAATTCTAACTTCACAAGATGTTCAAATTTTCCTTCTTCCGTCCTTAATGCACCTCTGATAAAAGGTGATCAATAAATTGTATATTTAATTGCCAGCAAATCCTTTGCAGCAAATTTTGCGCCCGGCAAAATGTCATGATTCCCCCTACAATACAATCAGTTTTTCCTTACACGCATTTATTCTTTAGCCTACAAGCATTCCCTCGGATTAATAATAATTTCATGTGTGTATAATTTGTTTTTAAAGGCCACATGGAATCGCCAAGAGGAAATATTTATTTCAGTTTGTGATTTTACAATCATGGCGATTTCATCTATACATTATTTTTTTAATCGTTCCAGTCAAATCAGGGAGATAAAAATAATTGAAAATATTCATTCCAATTTTAAATTTAACCAATAGCCTCTTTACCAGTATTATAAAATCATTCGCTTGGCAGGAAGATATGATTAAAGATGATTCAGGTTTAATTCATGACCAGTTAAAGGATCTGATTTGCATTTACTTATAGGCGAAAAAAGTAGGACTTATACAACAGACTAGAAACACTAAACGCAATTAGAATAAGTTGACAATTAATTATTATAACGACGATTTATTAAAATAGAGAAGACGAAAGAAACTGTAGAAGCAAAACTCACCAGGCAAGCTGCATAGCGACCCGCTTTGTGATCATTACCAGGTAATGAAAACAATGTTAATATGCTAAAAACAAGAAATTGAAACTATTCATTTTAAATATTTCGTAAATGAAAAAAATACTGATCATTTTCTCAGTCATTTGCATGATGGCGGTTTTTACAACCAAAGTCATGGCGCAAGTTACTCTAACGGGTAATACTGCTGGTGCTACATTGGTCACAGCCCTTACAATTACAAACACAACACCTATGAATTTTGGGGTAATTGCTATTCCTACAACTGCTGGATCTGTCACGATGAGTACTGCAGGTCTGCGCACTCCTACTGGCTGCACCATCGTTGCTTCAGGTACCCCTAAGACAGTGGCAAAGTTTGATTTAACAGGGACAGCAGGTGCGACTTACTCTTTTACACTACCATCAAGTATTACAGTAACTAAAGTTTCTAGTACAGAAACTATGACGATTGATAATTTTGTGGTTAACGTGGATGCTGCAGGTGAAGTCGCTTATAGCTCCATTGGAACCTGCACACTTACATCAGGTGCATCAAGTGTTTTGGTTGGCGGCAAGCTTAATATTGGAGCAGCCCAGGCATTGGGTGTTTATGCAGGAACATATACAGTAATTGTAGATTATTTATAATTAAATAAAGCTTGTTGATTTTCAACAGGGGAAGGCAAGGCTTACTAACCTTCCCCTGTTAAGATGCTTTTTATTAAATACATAACAAATTTTAGGCTTTAGAATAAATGTTATTAATACTACTATGAAAGGATATTTATTGCTAATTATTATAGTGACTCTTAGCTTAAAAATGTTTGCACAGGGTGATTTATTGGTGACTCCAAAACGTGTCGTCTTTGAGGGCAATAATCAAAAAGCAGAACTGGACCTAATGAACACCGGATCTGATACTGCAAACTACTCAATTTCGTTCCGGAATTACAATATGACTGAGCAGGGTAAGTTAGCACTGATTGAAAAACCTGATTCCACACAAATGTTTGCAGAACCATATCTCCGTATCTTTCCCCGTCAGGTGACTTTAGCGCCGGGTGAAGGACAGGTAATTATGCTGCAATGCAGACGTACAGCAAATATGATTGCGGGCGAATACCGTTCTCATTTGTGGTTCAGAGATGAAAAAAATTATGAACCACGGGGAAAGGAAAAATCATCATTAGATACAAATCAAATGAGCGTATCAGTAATTGCTATATACGGAATTACAATCCCTATAATTATACGCGTGGGTAACGTCGGTGTAAGCGCCACGCTGAATGATTTAAAATTAGAAACAAAAGAAGATACAATACACTACCTCAAACTCACGATAAACCGAAAAGGAAATATTTCGATAAACGGTAAACTGAAAGTCGAATATATTCCATCCAAAGGTAAACCGTATCAGGTAGCCGCAATGAATGTAGGCATTTATACAAACTTAAATAAACGGGATATATCTATAAAGCTAAATAAATCCAATGGTCAGGATTTAAAGAGCGGGAAGTTAAAAGTACGCTATTCGAGCCCCGATGATGCTAAATATGTGGTATTTGCAGAAGGTGAACTCGATTTAGTAAAATAAAATTACGAATTAAAAATCAGTGTCTTGATTTAGACCTAAAAGAAGTTGAAGATGAAAATGCAGCAAACAAATAATCGCTTTTTAAAATTGTTGTTTATAGCGACAGTTTTATTTTTTTGTGTCAGCTTTTCATCTGCTCAGCCAGTTTTACCTCAGCGGGCGATCACCGTTACACCCACACAGGGAATTCATTTTGGTACGTTTTGCCTGACAGGCAGTTCGGGAGGAACCATTACGGTGGGATATGACGGAAGCAGAAATAAGACTGGGGATATTGCGCTTTTCATGAAAGCACCCACAGCTCATCCTGCTATTTTCGAAATAAAACTTTGCGAAGGGCGTAATGTGATCATCAATTTTGATGTTACAACGACCCTTAGCGGCAGCAATGGCGGATCGTTTACGCTTGACCTTGGTCCCACCGAAAAGGGAATTAATGGCGCCAGCTTCCTCACAAACAGCGATTGCAACTTTATTACCCCACTGCGAATGGGAGGCACATTACACGTACCAGGCTCCGCAATTCCAGGGACTTACACAGGGAGTTTCGCGATCACTTTTAACCAGCAATAACGAATGAAGAATCCCTGCTATACCTGTATACTCACCGATTGGAATCGGTTTATCGGGCATTTTACGTTCGCTTTTTTACAAAAAACACTATTGCTTTTAACAATTATAGGTACATTTTCTGAATCCGAAATAAAAGCCCAGGCAACCCTCAATGACGAAGCAGATGTACCATTATTTGCTTTTGACGAAATTCCGGTGCGTGTGATGGTCGAAGGGTATAAGCTGTTTTATATCGACGCTATTTACGGTAATAATAAACTATTATTTGTGAATGTTGAAGATCTGTTCAATACTTTGAATATTCCCTGTATTTCAACACTCAACGGGAATAATATTGGTGGTTTTATTGAAAAAGAGAGCCAAACCTATTCAATTGATTTTGATAAAAAACAATTGAAAATCGGAGGTAAAACAATCAATCTTAAAAACAGGATCTTAAAAGAAACAGGTGCACTATACCTGGAGACCTCCGTGTTCGCCGAAGCCTTCGGAATAACACTGACATTTAATTACAGGGCGCTGACAATCCTGTTAAAATCGGACTTCGAGTTGCCCATTCTAAAACAATTGCGAATCGAAAAACAACGCTCCAATATTTCGAAGATAAAAGGGGAAGTAATTGCCGATACAATCGTGAAACGGGACTATCACTTAATGAAGTTAGGCATGGTGGATTGGTCGTTAGGTTCTTATCAGGCTTCGAATGGACCCACAGATCATTACTTTGGCTTAGGCATTGGAACGGAACTGCTTTATGGCGAAGCAGATGTGGCCGTTAATTATTACAGCCAGTACAAATTTGATAATCGTCAGTTATACTATATCTGGCGATGGGTCGATAACGATATGACTTTCATTAAACAGGCACAGGTCGGCAAGATTTCCAACCAGTCCATTTCGTTTATCAACGCACCCATTGTTGGAGCCGTTATCCGGAATACCCCCACCACCATCAGAAAGGCATCGGGATATTATACAATCAATGATATCACAGAGCCCAATTGGAGCGTTGAGCTTTACATCAACAATGTGATGGCCGACTTTACAAAAGCCGATGCTTCAGGGTTGTATACCTTTAAAGTCCCCATCGTTTACGGCTACACCACCTTGAAATTGAAGTTTTATGGCCCCCTGGGTGAAGAACGGACCGAGGAACGAACGATGAATGTACCCTACACTGTGATGCCGGCCGGCGAATTTGAATATGGCTTATCGGGAGGGATTTTGCAGGATACCGTTTCGAGCCGTTTCGGAAGAGCGGAATTCAATTATGGTGTCAATCGTATCTTAACAATCGGGGGAGGTCTGGAGTATTTGTCGTCGATCCCTAACAGTCCCTATATTCCTTTTGCTACCATGACCTTGCAGCCATTTAGTAAACTGATCATCAATGCAGAGTACGATAATAGCGTAAGGACAAGATTTTTAGCTAATTACTATTTAAAGAAAGATCTTTTACTGGAGATTGATTATGCCAAATTTGTCAAAGGACAACGCGCCACGTTGTTCAATGCTCCTGTAGAACTAAAAGTAAAGCTATCTGCACCTATCCGATATAAAAAGATAACTGGTTTTGCCAAATTGGATTTCATGCAACGGACGTATGATGCATTTAGCTACGACCAGGGCAGCCTTATGCTTTCGGCCTATTTTCAGCAATTTAGCGCCAGTTCGTCTACCCAGGTCAATTGGATCGGTAACCTATCGTCGTATCTGATCAACGATTTTGCATTGTCCTACCGGATCAAAAATGGAATCACGATACGGCCATCCGCCCAATATAACTTCAGCGATGGCAGACTGATCACCTGTAAATTAGCACTGGAGAAATACATTCCAAGGGGAAATTTTGCGATCTCGTATGAGAAGAATGTGCTATATAGCGATCATTATATCAATGTGAGCTTCAGGTACGATTTGTCTTTTGCACGCACCAATCTTTCTGTTTCACACAGTCGTGGCAATCTGATGACTTCGGAGAGTGCGCAAGGGTCGCTGGCTTTTGGCGGTGGGAATGGTTTTGTCTATGGGAGCAACAATTCATCCGTCAGCAAAGGAGGCATTTTACTCTATCCTTTCCTGGATCTGAATCACAATGGTATTTTCGATCCAGGTGAACGTATGGTAAAAATGGCAGCGGTAAGTATTATGGGTGGTAAAGTTATTATCAGTAAGAAGGATTCAATTGTCCGAATCCCTGATCTAAATGCCTTTACTAACTACCTCGTCGAATTTCATGACAATGATTTAGAGAATATTGCGTGGCGATTTAAAAAGAAGGTCTACCAGGTATTGGTTGACCCTAACCAGTTTAAGCGAATCAATATACCTGTAATCTCGGTAGGTGAGGTAAGCGGCATGGCCTACCTGAACAAGGGCAATAACCTAAAAGGAATTAAAAGAATTCTGGTAAAGTTTTACGAAAAAAACAGCAATAAAGTAGTTGCCGAGACATTTTCAGAATCGGATGGATACATTGATTATATGGGACTTGAGCCCGGAGAATATGTTGCCCGGATTGATCCGGAACAGCTTGCAAAACTAGAGATGGTTTCCAGTCCTGAAACGATTCCGGTTCAAATATTCCAGTCGTACGACGGAACGATTGTGAGCGGCTTAGACTTTACACTTAGACCTACTAAAGAAATGGGAATTGATAATGCGAAAAATATCGCCATGAATGATTCGATATTGGCAGTTGCAGCCCAGACAGATACGGTCAATATTACAGTACAGGAACCAACCCCTGACAAGATATCAGTCATCGAATACACTGGTAAGGTGCTCCAGATCGGCGCCTATCGGATTAAGTCATACGCATTAATTGCACAGAAAAAAGCAATGAGTCATACAGATCAGCCGGTTATCCTTATTTATGAAAATGGCCTGTATAAGGTATGTATAACAGGGATGTCAGGAACTAAAGGGGTGGCCCTACTCATTGCAAAACTGTCGAAAGAAGGATACCCTAAGGCCTATTTCAGGGATCTTTTAAGCAAGGAAAGTCGCGAAAAAAAGATTGACCATCAGCCCTACAGTGCAGTAATTCAGGTAGCTGCTTTTAAAAGTAAGGAAAATGCCTCAAAGGCAAAACAGAATATTATGAATGCATTCGATCATGCTGTAAAGATGTCATTTCAAAATGAGTTTTATATTATTCAAATCTGGGGATTCACCAACAGGAATGAGGCATTTGAGTTCGTGCCAAAACTTATTGATATGGGATTCCAGGGAGCGTACATCGTGCGGGTTAAACAGAATTAATGATTGTGAACGTTTTTTGTGCCATTACACAAATTCAATAGCGCCTGAAAATGAATATAAGTTTGAAAAGTATTTCCGTTTTTGCTTTTGCACTGGCTATATTACTGGGCATTAGCAGCAATTCGAATGCGACTGCTTATTATACAGCTGCCAATGGAACGCCTGGTACACTTGCAAACTGGTGGACCGCGACCAATGGAACAGGAACTCATCCTGCCAATTTTACCACTTCGGGTGATGTTTTTACCATTCAAACGGGTCATACTATGACTACAACTGGTAACTGGACAGTTACAGGAACGGTTCAGATTAATAACGGTGGAAATTTGGCTGTAACTTCCTCAGGCACAACTATGAATTTCGGAGCATTGACCATCAATAGCGGGGGTTCAGTTATCGAGAACAGGCCACTAACAGTAAACGGTGCAACCAATATTTCAGGAACAATCACATTTGGTTCTACAAGCACAAAAGCTCGTGCAATGATTTTTACAGGAGATGTTATCCTCAACAGTGGCGCTGTTTGGAGTGTCCCGGCCTTATATAGTAACGGTACTACTGTCAATGCCAATACATTTGCTTTTGCCGGCAACTTTACCAATAATGCGATATCATTTAACGATTTAGGTACAGGTGCGCATACGTTTAGCGGAGCCTCAAAAACCATAAACGGAACTACGATTACATCGATTGGCAGCGTAGCAGTTACGGGAACCCCAACCAATACGGGAACCCTAACAATTAGAACAGCCCTTACAGGTGCCGGGAATCTGACCAACGGAAACGGGACAAACGCAATACTTAACCTTGGGGGATCGGCAACGATTACCACGCTAACTGCAATTGCGGCCAACAATTTCGTGAATTATACGGGAGCAGCTCAAACAGCCAAAGTAACGACTTATAATAATCTTACGTTATCTGGTTCCCTCGCAAAGACATTTGCCACTACTCCGACCGTCAATGGAATCCTCTCTATGGAAGGAACTGCAACAATTGCTATTACAACAGGAGTAGTAACTTATGGTACAAACGCTACACTTCAATACAATACGTCAACTGCCAGAACTGCTTCTTCAGAAGAATGGATAACCCCATTCGTGGGTACGGGTGGAATCATCATTAAGAATACAGGCGCTATTACAACTCCGGGTGCTGTTCAAATCGGGAATAATACCAGTATTCTGCTGAATATTAATAGTGGTGCTACCTTAACGCCGGGTGTAAACCTGTTAACTTTTCACGGTGATTTTATTAATGCCGGAACTTTGACAAGCGGATCTGGAGGGATAACGATTGCCGGTACTGTAGCAACACAATCTATTGCAGGTTTTACCACAACCGGAACAGTTACTTTAACCAAAACTGCAGGTACTGCAACGATGCAGGGAAATATTAATGGAGGAGCACTGACCATCAATGGTTCGGGAGGAACCTTAAATTTAGGGACTGCCCTGACACATACCTTTACCGGAAATGTAACATTGACTGCCGGCACTTTAAATGGAGGTAGCAGTATCCTCAACGAAACTACGGTGAGCACCACCGCATGGAATGGAACAGGAACTGTTTTCAGCGCAGGTGCCGGAACTGTGAATTTCAATGCTGCGGGTGCTCAAACGCTTTCGGCCACTGCTACGACATTCAATAACCTGACCATTTCTAATTCGGGATTGAAAACATTTTCGAACACCCCAACTGTGAATGGAGTGCTCTCTATGGAAGGAAGTGCAACTGTTTCTGCTGCACCAACATATGGATCAAACGCAAGGCTGCAATTCAATACTGCCAGTTCAAGAACTGCCGGAACAGAGTGGATAACTCCGTTTGTTGCGTCCGGTGGTGTTGTTATTGCCAATACCGGAACAATAACTATGAATGCAGCCAAGGTATTCAACTCAACGGCGCCACTTACAGTTAATAATGGCTCTTCATTGGCAATGTCGACCTTTTTGCTCACATTAAACGGAAATTTCATCAATAACGGAGGTACAGCAAGTGGTACAACCGGGGGAGTAACACTAACCGGAACCGCAACACAAAGCATTGGTGCCCTTACAACTACCGGAACTTTAATGATGACAAAAACCGGGGGAGTAGCAACTTTTACAGGGAATTTGAACGGGGCTGGGCTAACAATTAATGGTTCCGGAGGGGCATTGAACCTGGGTGTCGCATTAACGCATACTTTTACAGGAGTTATTACGCTTACCACCGGAAGTTTAAATGGAGGAAGTAGCACGTTGAATGAAAATAATATCAGTGCAACTGCCTGGAATGGAACTGGAAGTGTATTTACAGCCGCAGACGGAACCGTAAATCTCGGAGCGGCCGGTAACCAGACTATTGTTGCGAACTCGATCTTTAACGACCTTGCCTTTTCAGGCTCCGGCAATAAAACATTTTCAAATATCACTACAATAAACGGAGATCTCTCGATCAGCGGAACTGCGATCGCTAATCTGGGAGCCTTTACGACACATACTTCCAATTCTCTCACGCTCGGTGGGGTTTCTCAAGTAGGCGGATCGTGGGGATCAACTTCATCAAGCGCATCTAATAAAAACAATACCTATTTTTTGTCTTCCGCAACTGGTATGTTGAATGTTAACTGCGACGCACCGGCAGCACCTGTTAGCGGAGGAAATCAGACCATTTGTGCTGGAGCAACAATACCAGCACTTTCGGTAACTGTAAATAGTGGTGAAACTGCCTACTGGTACACACAGGCCAGCGGCGGGACACTGCTCGCATCGGCAACATTAACCTACACACAGGCTGCACCCGGCACTTATTATGCGGGTGCCAGGACTATCGCAGGAGGTTGCGCCAGCGCGACGCGTACCGGAGTAACGCTTTTTGCGAATGCCCTGCCAACGTTGCTTTCATTAACCGGAAGTACGATCTGTGCAAGTCCGGGAAACAATGGAACCATCGCATCAACCACTTCGCAAATTGGCGTAAATTATCAATTGTATAATTCGGTTAATTCACCCCTTCAAAGTGCAATATCAGGTACCGGTTCACCACTTAGCTGGACTGGACTTTCAATAGGCAGCGGATATTATGTAGTGGGTACAAACGCTGCAACATCCTGTGCTTCTTCGAACAGCAATGCAGTAAATGTTTCTGCATATACCACCCCGACAGCCCTTATTTTAACAGGAAGCACCATTTGTTCCAGTCCGGGTGGCGACGGAACTATTTTCTCCTCGACTTCAGTAACAGGTATTAACTACCAGTTGTATGACGGCAGCAATGCCCCGGTTCAGGGGACGCAAACCGGAACGGGCACCGCACTGGTGTGGCTTAACCTGAATGCAGGTGCCGGTTATTATGTTATAAGTTCCAGCGCAACCACTTCGTGCGTTTCAGCAAACAGCAATACGGTAGCTGTGTCTCCCGTAGCTAACCCGGCAGATCTTGCTTTAACCGGAAGTACTATCTGTACATCCCCCGGTACCAATGGTACAATTACCTCTACAACCTCCGAGAGCGGTGTAACGTACCAGTTATTTGACAATACCGATACCGAAGTTGGAACACCGGTTACAGGAACAGGAACCGGGCTTACCTGGTCAGGGTTGACTGCAGGCACCGGACTATATGTTGTGGGAACCAATTCCTCAAGTTTCTGTACCTCCGCCGGCAATAACGCGGTGAATATTTCCACGTCAGCTAACCCCTCCATCACCAGTTCTGCAACTGCAGGTTCGACTTGTTTCAGTACGAGTGCTCAGAACACTACTCTTACATACAGTTCAACAACAAATTCACCAACCCATTATTTCATTACATGGAATTCAGTGGCACATACTGCCGGACTGGTTGATCTGAGTGCTACTCCTATAATAGCAAGTCCGCTCAATGTTCCTATTGCAGCCAATGTTGCCGGAGGTACTTATACCGGTACCTTATATGTTTCGGTTTCAAGCGGTGGTTGTTCGAGTTTGGGAAATGCATTTACTGTTACGATCAACACTGCACCGGCCGCGCCAATCGGAAGCACTTCACAGATTTTCTGCAATGGATCAACTGTCGCAAATCTATCCGCTACAGGTACTTCAATTGCATGGTATAATGCTGCAAGCGGAGGTTCGCTGCTTTCAGGCGCTACTGCCCTGGTTAATGGAACCCACTATTATGCAAGCCAAACGGTGTCAGGCTGTCCAAGTTCCAGCCGACTGGATGTGACGGCAAGTGTCATTACTTCAGGTTCATGGATTGGTGCTACCAGCACAGATTGGTTTACGACATCCAACTGGTGTGGCGGAGTGATACCAACTGCGTCAACCGATGTAATCCTTGCTTCAGGCTTACAGAGATACCCGTCAATTGGCGCGTCAGGAGCGGTTTGTAACAACATTACAATTGCTTCAGGAACATCGTTGACCATTGTTGGAACTAATACACTGACTGTCTCCGGAAGCTGGACCAACAACGGAATCTTCATCGCCAACAGTTCAACCCTGGTTTTCAATGGAGCTATTGCTGCAAATATCGGAACAAGCAATTTTTATAACATAACTTTAGGTGGTGCCGGAATAAAAACAGCGACCGGAGCTTTGAGTGTAGGCGGGAGTGTAAGTATCACCAATAATTTCACTTCGGGAGCATTTACCCATACGATTAGCGGAAGCTGGACCAATAGCGGTTCTTTTGTTGCAACTGGTTCAACTATAGATTTTAATGGTTCCGGTTCCGCAAGTGTAGGAACCAGTAATTTTAACAATATCACTTTTAGCGGAGCCGGTACAAAAATTGCAACAGGTGCCTTGACCATTGCCGGGAATGTATCCATAACCGGCAATTTCACCGCCGGTGCCTTCACCCATGCAGTTGGTGGCAACTGGACCAAAACCGGAATATTTACAGCGATAGGATCAACCATCAATTTTAACGGAGCAGGTGCGGGAAACATAGGTGCAAGTAATTTTAACAATGTCACTTTCAGTGGTGCAGGAACTAAGACTGCAACGGGGGCATTGAGTATCATTGGATCACTAACGATCACAGGAAATTTTAATGCCGGAAGTTATATACATAATTTACAGGGCGACTGGACAAACAATGGCACATTCACAGCAAATACCAGTACGTTTACTTTTTACGCGGCAACTCCGCAAAACATAGCCGGCTCAGCCGCTACTACTTTCAACAACTTTATTCAAAGCGGTACAGGACTTATAACTTTAGGCGTTGCCACTTCGGTTTCCGGGACATTAACATTGACGTTAGGCCTTATTGACATTGGAAATTTCAATTTCACCATTACCCCTACTGGCTCAATCAGTGGCGGAAGTGCAACAAGTTATGTGAAAACAAGTGGTACCGGAAGACTGAAGGAAACTGTACCCGGAATAGGTGGTTCAAAAATCTATCCTATAGGGAATTCTTCCTATAATCCAATGACCGTCCAATACAACGATATTAATACATCAAAGAATTTCAGTATACGGGTAGCTGATGGTGCTATAACAAATGCCAACAGCGCAAAGACGGTGAACAGAAAATGGTATTTATCAGGAGATATAGCCGGGTCTTCCAATTTAACTTTAACAGCTTCTTATAATTCAGGGGAAGAAGGCACCGGTTTTAGCAATTCATCCAGCCCACAAATCGGTTACTTCGACGGTTCATCGTGGATCTATCGTCCTATTACTTCCGGATCGGGCACTACAACATTTATTGCATCGGGATCAGCTCCCGATTTCACCAACACTTCCGGTTTCTTTGCTTTGGGGAGTGGTGATGCTTTTCGTGCCAGTAAATTGGTGATTACAAACATAAGTCCTTCGAATCCTTCAGTAGGTTTAGCAAGCACAGCAATAACAGTTCAATCTCAAAACAGCAATGGAATTCCCACCGAGGTTACTGCCGCAACAGGATTTGATTTATCTTGTACGAATACAACGATGTCAACCACTCCAACCGGCACCATTGGTCAGTACACTTATGAAACTACGGTTCCGTCCATAACATTTACTTTATCCACCTATAATACAGGCACATCAACCTATAATCATAATGCAACAGTAACTGCCACCCAAACTTCCGGAGAAAGCCTTACTGCCGGAACAAGTGCTGTTTTTGATGTTTATGACGGTGCAATTTATGAACCGGTAGCAACCGAAAACTGGAATGCTACTAATGGATGGAGAAAAAGCACAGATGGTGGTTCGACATGGACGAATCCGGCAACACTGCCGACAAGCAATATTTTTGCTGACAATGATCTGATACGGATTCCAGTTGGGATTACCCTTACCGCCAATGTTACAGGCTCCTTCTATTCGATGCTGGTATATGGGACATTGGATATCAGTGCTTCAGGAAACCTTACAATAAATCACTCTTCTTACAGTGATTATAATATTCACGTGCACGGCACTTTGAAAAATTCCGGTGGCACATTAGTCAATAGCAACGCAAGCTATCCGCTGGAATTGATTGAAATACACGGTGGCACTTACTGGCACAACATGGATGGCGGAAGTATTCCGGTTTGTACATTTTCTTCCTTAGGTTCAACGCTTTCTACTTGCAAGGTTCAGGGAACAGGAGTTGCCGGGCTTAATCAGATTTTTGAGAACTTTACGCTTGTATCAGGTAGCCAAGTTCTTGCAGGAGACATGACCGTTAACGGAGCGCTGACTCTGACGACAGGGAAAATTACTGCCGGGAGTTATCATGTAATCGTTGGTTTAAACGGAACAGCTTCCAATTCGGGAGCAGGGTATGTCAACGGAGTGTTGCGAAGGTATGTATCCAACACAACAACATCTGGAGATTTCCCTGTTGGTGATTCAAATTATTATGCACCTTTTTCATTGTTAGTTACAGGTACACCTTCCGGGAACGGATATATTGATGTATCAACCACTGCTGCCCAGCCATCCACTGCTTCCGGACTGAGTCAGACTAAATATATCAACCGCAAATGGTCAATATCCAATAACGGTGTTGCCGGTGTTACAATATACAGTCCGGGCTGTACTTTTGTTGATGCAGACAAAGTGGGAAGTCCAGCGACTGGCTCTCTTAAATTACGCAAATTTACTGTAAACACATGGTATACCACTAATGGTACCACAACAGGAAATACAATTACCGCCACCGGGTTATCGACAGCAGGTCTTTATGCATCATCGGATTTTTACGTTGGCGAAGATGATTGCAGCTCTACTAATGCGGTGTGGCTTGGCAGCACAAGTACAGATTGGAATACAGCCACCAATTGGTGCAGCGGCGCAGTGCCGACTTCGGCAACCGATGTTACGATTCCTTCGTCACCAACCATGCAGCCGGTAATAGGCTCAGCAGGTGGTGCATGCAAGAATATAACAATACAAAGCGGTGCCAGCCTCACAATTTCGGGTGCTTATACGCTTGATCTGAAGGCAGATTGGACGAATAGCGGCACTTTTAATGCAGGAACAGGAACGGTCACATTTACAGGAACTTCGGCACAGACAATCACAGGGGCAACGACCTTTAGCAATCTGACCATTAACAATGCAACAGGGGTTACCTCGGCAAATGATATTACAGTAAACGGATTATTAACGCTTACAAGCGCCAATCCTGATGCCACGCATGGATCTTTAAGTATGGGAATTCATACTTTAAGTATGCTTACAGCATCGGCAAGTGTGGCAGGAACCGGCGATGTTTCGGGTATAGTCAGGAGGCATCACACTTTTATCCCAAACACACAATATCAGTTTGGAAATCAATTTACGTCATTGAACTTTTTAAATACAGGAACTCAACCCGATGAAGTAAGCTGCCGGATAAGTATTGGTGCTGCTCCAGCCTGGAAAACTGGGGCAATACAACGTTTTTACAGTTTTGCACAAACAGGAACTGCCGGAACTGACCAGGTTACCTTAAACCTTAGTTATCTTACTTCTGAATTAAACAGCAACGATGAAACCAAACTGGTTTTGTGGGATCATCACTACACTGGAGGCGATACTGATGAACATGGCAAATCGAACAACAGTACATCTAATCATTGGGTCGGATTATCTGGACGTACGATTACTTATGTGGCACCAACAACCATCGGTAATAAAGAATGGGGTCTGGCCAATTACAGCGCAATCAAAAATACCTGGGCAGGGGCATATAGTAATGACTGGCGTGATGGGACTAACTGGACGGGAGGACATGCGCCTTTAACTACAGAAGATGTATTAATCCCAAATGTATCGTCCGGGTCAAATAGATATCCGGTTTTAACTTCAACTGTTGAAATTAAAACACTCGAAATAGCATCGGGTGCAACGCTTACAGCGGGTACATATGGATTAACAATCAATGGATATAACGACGCATGGCAGAATAACGGAACTTTTGTTCCCGGTACCGGAACCGTTAGCATTACGCATGGTATTCTAACTGATATCGTATCAATTTCCGGAACAACTCAATTCTACAATATTACTATTGCAGCAAATACTTTCGTCAGACTAAGCACGGGCTCTCTGATAAAGATTTCTGGACTGGTTAACGGTGACGTTAGCTCCATCGTGGATTTATCGGTGCTAAACAATACGGTGGAATATAATGGCACCGACCAGTATATTGTGAACCCGTCAACCACAGGTTTTGCAGGAAGAGGGTATTACAACCTGGTTATCAGCGGAACAGGTGCTTACCTTGTAGATGATCTTGATATTTCAGGCAATTTTATCAGTAACGGAACTTTAGATACAGGAAGCGGTACGGTTTCTTTTATTGGCACAACTGCTCAAACGATTAGCGGGACTACAACACCTGTCTTCAATAACCTGACTATTAATAATTCAGCGGGAGTTTCATCTTCAACTGATTTAACGGTTAACGGGATTCTTTATCTAGAAAGTGACAACCCATCTTTGGTAGCGGGTACTCTGGTAATGAATACGGGCAAAGTATTAAATATGGGCAACATCGCAACGACTACCGGGACAGGTGATGTTACGGGGATTATCAAAAGAACCAATACTTTTATAACCAATACGTTCTATGCTTTTGGCAATATAAATCAAGGATTTTTATTCCCTGTGGTATCAGGGCAGATTTTCCCCACCAGTGTAACTGTGAGGGTGTCTATAGGCTCAGCTCCTGTTTGGGGAACAGCTGGCGTCAATAATCCTGTCAATGTAACCAGAAGGACATATGAAATGGAGCATGATGGCGGATCAGGGACAAAGGCAATTTTCCGAATCAATTATAAAGACAACGAACTTGCAAGTGGAGTCAATGAAAGCTCTCTCTCAATATGGAGCTATTATGTACCGGGTAGCATACGTGCAGATGAAGGCTGGTCATATTACGATGCCAATGCAAATTATATAGCGATATCTGATATTGATTTTACAAATATCCCATCAGGAACCCTTGGTGATTTTCAGGTGGCTATCGCCCCTACCTCTTCTGACTTTAAGACATGGAATGGCAGCAGCAGTACCGATTGGAATACCCCATCCAACTGGACACCGAACGGCGTGCCTACTACAGGTTACGGAGTAATTATCCCGGATGCCAATACGACTGTTTATCAACCATTATTACCTGCATCTGGTTCTACTCAGGCAACCTGCCAATACCTGATTATTGAAACTGATGGCGTGCTTAATTCCGGATCTGGTGACAATGCTACCCTTACTATTGTAGATGGAGTTGTCGGAGATGCCTGGGGATGCGAAGCGGGCGGAACTTTTAATGCTGGTAACAGTACAGTTGTTTTTGCTGTAGGCGGTACGGATGCTGCTTCAATAAGCGGGAGAACAGATTTTTATAATGTTACGGTTACTGGTGCAACCGGAAGTAAACTGCGACCAGGTGCCGGCTGCTATATGAGCATTGCCGGAGCACTGAACATTTCGGCAGGTTACCTTGGTGCAGCTACGAATGAAAACACAATCGAATTTAAGGGAAACGGAACCCAGGTCATTCCGAATCCCAATGGAAGCACACCGGGTTACCACAACTTAATATTAAGTGGTTCAGGAACAAAGACTTTTCCCGCAACCCTGAATATCGCAGATGAACTTACCAATAACGCTACCGGGACGGTCGATAACAATTCAGGAACAGTTATATTTGATGGGAACGCTTATGGGCAAGCCATCAGCGGAATAACACCTACAATATTTAATAACCTTACGCTAAATAATAGTGACGGCTTATTATTAAATGGAGTTAATGCTGAAGTTGATGGCACGCTTACTTTTACTTCAGGTAAGATCACCACCCATGAAAATATTTTAGCAATCGGCAGCGCCGGTGCCGTGAGCGGAGCAGGTGCCGGTAAATATGTTTTTGGCAGATTACAAAAAGGAATTGCTGCTTCAACAACATCTAAAACTTTTGAAACAGGAAATATTTCAAATTATTTACCAATCACAATTGATTTTGCCGGAACAGCCACCAATGGCACAGGCAATATAACCTGCAGTACGACTGATGGCCAGCAGCCGGAGTATGCAACTTCAGGCCTGAGTCAGGCAAAATACTTGAACAGATACTGGACCGTTTCCAACTCGGGAGTTACATTTGGAACATACGATGCTACATTTACTTTTATCAATCCAGACGATACAGTAGGATCAGCCAATCTTTCGGCCCTGCTTATCAAAGAATATAGTGCTGCCTCGTGGTCTTCAACGACCACCGGGACTTTATCATCCACAACTGTGAAAACCACAGGCAATACAACTTTTGGTGATTTTGTGGCTGGTGAGGCTTTATCGGGTCCAACAGATTATTTCCGTTCAAAAGCAACCGGCAATTGGAGTTCTCCGTCAACCTGGGAAAGTTCAGCCAATGGTACCACCTGGAATCCATCCTCCTTAGTTCCTGATAATAATGCCCATCAAATTACGATTTCTGGTGGCACTATTGTAACTATCGATGCAACCGCAACTGCAAGCAATCTTTACATTGCCGGCACCCTCACGTCGGGAAGTGGAATTGAATTAAGTATCAATGGTATATGGGAGAACCTAGGTGCTTTTATTGAAGGCACAGGTACAATTACTTTTAACGGCACTTCCGCTCAAACAATCAGTGGTCCCAATACTTTCAATAATTTAACCATAGGTAATGCCGCTGGCGTTACAGCTTTTGCAGATCAAACCGTTAACGGCATCCTTAATTTAAGCAGCATCAATGCTTCATCAACAAAAGGTTCGTTATACATGGGACATATTCCGGATCCTGAATATGTACTTCATATGGGTGCCTCGGCCACTACAACCGGTATCGGTGACGTATCGGGCTATATAAACCGTTCATCTTTCGTTTTAGACACCGATTATACTTTCGGCAACCGGTTCACCCTGATGAATTTCACAGTTGGGCCATTGCCCAGCTCCGTAACTTTGGAAGTGTATCTGACTTCTTCTGATATTAATTGGAAAACCGAAGCCATTCACCGTTTTTATGATGTTACCAGAACAGGTGGTTCTGCAGCAACGCGGTTAAGGTTTAATATTCATTATCTTGATTCCGAACTCAATGGTGCAACTGAAGAAAATTTAGACCTTTTCGATTACCATGTTTCAGCCGATGATGTTCACGATCATGGGCGCACAGATTTAAATACAACCAACAACTGGGTGGGATTTGGCAACGTAGGTCTGGCTTTTTTAGGCACAGCTTCTGCTGATGATCATTTCTGGACACTGGGAACAAGTACGACCAATGATGTATCTACATGGATAGGAGGAAGTCCATCCGGACCGACAGATTGGGATTTGCCAGGCAACTGGGAAGGTGGAACTCCGCGTATTGCATCGCATGTCATAATTCCTGGCAGTCTGACTTATTATCCTGTTTTGCCTGACGCGGCAATGCCGGATGGAAGCCTTTCAGGCGGAAGAATTATCGGAATGCTTGAAATTCAACCAGGAGGAGTTTTAAATGCAACTATTGGTACACCAATACTTACCATAAACGGTGCTGCTGGTGCCTGGATTAATACTGGAACCTTCAATGCTGGCTCGGGTACTATTGTATTTACCAATGCAACGGCAACTATAGATGGTGTGACCAATTTTAACAATATAATGGTTGTAAATGGAGCAGGTTTAACTCCGGTATCAGGTAATATAGTGCGTATAGCAGGAACTCTGTCACTGTCATCTTCGGGTATTTTAGATGCGGGTGTTAATCCGAATACCGTTGAGTATAATGGAGCCGCCCAAACAGTTGTTGTTCCAAACCCTTCAACAAACAATTACGCCGATCTTATCCTCAGTGGCAGTGGAATCAAAACAATGCCACCAACTGCCCTTGGCATCCTGGGCGATTTCATCATGGCAGGGGCAGCCACTACTACACTAACTGCCACACTTACAGTTTCTGACACCACTAAATTGAGTGACACAACCATTTTGACATTAGGCGCTACGGATATCTTATCCAATGCAGGTTCAATCGCATTAGATGGCGGTACATTCAAAACGGGTGCAACAACAGGTTACTCTGAAACTGTCGGAGTCCTTATTTTATTAGACAATTCAACGATTAGCTTAGGTACAGGGACTCATTCACTCGCTTTCTCAGCCAGTGACGGAGTAAGCTGGACACCAGGGAAAATGCTGACAATCTCCGGATGGACAGGAGCTTATAATGGCACGGGCGGAACCGCAGGTAAAATTTATATTGGAAGTGCAACCAGCGGGTTAACTGCCGCGCAGTTGGCTGAAATTAGTTTTTACAACGGGAGCACCTACTATGCAGCTACTATACTTTCCACAGGTGAAGTGGTTCCGATTGAAAACGCTATTTCGACAGAAACAATAACAGGTTCACCATTTTGTGCAGGATCTTCCGGCATTTCTGTGCCTTTCACATATTCCCTGGCATCAAACTTTCCATCAGCTACTTTCACTGCAGAATTATCTTCTTCATCAGGTTCATTTACTACTTTTGTCACGTTACAAAACGTGGCTTCCAATTCAAGCGGAAGTCAGAGCATTAGTGTAACAATCCCCTCCAATACAACTTATGGCGCCGGATATCGAATAAGGATTGTAAGTGATACCCCTGCAACTACCGGTTCGGATAATGGGAACGACCTGATAGTGAATTCAGCAGGCACCTGGATTGGCGGCACAAGTACCGGATGGAACACCGATTCCAACTGGTGTGGAGGAGTTCCAAATTCAGGTACCAACGTGACAGTGCCTTCAGGAACTGACTATTCGCCCAATGTGGATATTACAAACGCTGTTTGTAATGATCTAATTATCAATTCTGGTGCCGTATTAACGATAAATGCAGGAAAGGCACTTTCGGTAGCCGGCAGCCTTACCAACAGCGCCGGAATTTCCGGGCTTGTTCTTGAATCCAACACGGCAGGAACGGCATCGCTTATACAAAATTCAAACAATGTTACTGCTACAGTTCAACGCTATATCAGTGGAAATGCAGAAGACTGGCACTTTCTTTCTTCACCAGTTGCAGCACAGGCGATTAGTGGATCATAGTTGCCTACGGGTACTTATGGCAATGGAACCGGATATGATTTATATTTATGGAATGAGCCCAACAATTGCTGGATTTATAAATTGAATACTGGTACTACAATCAATTGGAGTACGGTTCATCCGGGAGGTAATTTTATGGTGGGTCGCGGTTATCTCTATTCGGTACAAGCCACCAACCCGACAAAGGAGTTTATCGGAAATTTGAATAATGGTCCTGTCAACTATGGCCTTACAATCAGCAGTACCGATGTAACACTTAAAGGATTCAACCTGGTTGGCAATCCATATTCTGCCTCTATAGATTGGGGTGCTTCTTCGGGTTGGACACGATCCAACTTATTGGACAGTGGCAGTGGTTACGATATGTGGATTTGGAATCCGTCAGCGAGTAATTATGGGGTATGTAACTCTTTTACAATGAGTGGAACCAATGATGTTACGCAATATATCGCTCCAATGCAAGGTTATTTTGTGCGGGCAAATAGTGTTGGTGATCTGACACTCGATAACTCAGTGCGCGTTCACAATGGTGCCAATGATTGGAAAAGTGCCATACTTAAACCTGAAGTAGTAAGCTTAGTTGTCCAATCAGCATCAGATAATACTTTCGATGAGGTGCAGCTACTTTTTGGTTACAGCAAAAATCAAACGGGTGCGGCAAAACTCTTTAGCCAAGTAGTTACTGCCCCTAGTCTTTATATTCCTCGTGAAGCTGAATATTATTCAGTACGATACCTTACGGACACCGTCGAAAATCCAGCTGTTCCGGTCATGTTTAAACCAGGAAGAGATGGAAACTACACAATCAAAAGCTCTTTCAACTACGATCAATTTGAAACCGTAATACTCGAGGATCGTCAAACGAATGTTTTCCAAAATCTGAAAACAACGCAAGCATATTCATTTGCAGCTTCGAAGACTAATGATGCAAATCGGTTTGTATTGCATTTCGGACTGGTTAAGAATCAGTCCGTCAGCGAACTTCCCGCAAAGATTTATTCGGATGGCGGTCATTTAATAATAGACCTTGTTCTGGTTCCGGATGAAACAGAAGTTGCTGTTTATGACGTTTTGGGACGGAACGTATTTAAACAAAAACTACAGGGTGGTGGCCGGTACTCCCTGAATTTAAATATTCCAACTGAGTTATTGGTTGTCAGACTTAAAAACCTGAATGGTAGTTTTTGCCAGAAACTATTATTCACAAAAAAGTTTTGATTGGATTGAATGCAAATTGAGACCACTGCGCTATAAAATACAGTCTTCAAATGTTCTTAATGAGGACCGTATAATCCATTAAAATTGCGTTTTCTGGTGGATTTTCCAGTTATTTTGCGGTCTGTTATGCTCTCCCTACCCGTATTTAGGATAGGGAGAGCAACATAATTCGCCAAAGCGGAATCAATTCCTCTATCATCAGCACTAAAATAAAATGGGATTACTCAATTGATTAATAGGTAAATGCTGTTAATTGCAAAATTAATATTCATAAATTTTTAAAATAATCTATTTAAAACGAAACCCTCGTGAAGGAAGGACGTATAACTCGACTTTATTTAGAAAAATTATAAATTAGAATTAAGGAATCGCACCGGTAAATGGTTAATGCAAGCTTTCTTTAAAAGGCTTGTTCAGTTTTGAGATCAGATAAGATTAGAATAAAAACTAACATTCTAAAACTTAGGAATATGATTGATCAGGCATTAATTTTTATTCTGGACCAACTGAATGCATATATCCTTTCGCGCACAAATTCAACAAATGTTGAAGTGAAATTGTCGAAGATTGTCGACGAAGCCGGGAAATATGCCTTCCCCGAAGAAACCATTGCACTTACAGTATTCAATCTTGAAGAAGACCACATTTTCAAGGCACAGTTACCCGAATTTACTTTTTTAAATGGTCAGCATGTCCGGCTTGAACCGGAACTGAAATTCAATCTGCATGTTATGTTTGCAGCCAATTTCAAAGTATATGAAGAGGCATGGAAAGCTATTTCATTGGTTTTAACCTTTTTTCAGGCACATCCCAATTTTACAACCGAGGAATTTCCCGCACTTTCTCCGCAGATCGGGAAACTCACTATTGAATTGGAGTCGCTCAGCTTCGAACAACTCAATCAGATCTGGACCTATTTAGGTGCCAAGCATTTACCTTCTGTGACCTACAAAATTCGCATGGTTGTCATTCAGGATGAGGTCGCTTCTGGAATTCAGCAACCAATTACTTCCATCAAAACAAATATCCAAAACAGATGAGCACCTCGTTCGGCATATTGTTTTCTATAAAAATTGCTCACTCTTACTATATCAATGAGTGCAGCGATTTTGAGTTCCTTATTCCTCCCGATACGGCCGCTATCTTGCGCAATGGTAAAATAATAACGCGTACCTACAAAGGAATTTTTTATGCACTCTGCGAAAAAAATGAAGCCGGCCTTCCTTTGGCTTCTATGACCGGTCTCACTTTGCGGATTGGATTGAAGTTAAATAACCAGTTTTTCAGCAATTTCACTCAGATGAGCTTCAAGTCCGGAACCACGCCCCTTTATCAAAACCTTTCTGCGCCAGCCAGCCTTGATCCTGGTATTGAGACACTACTGACCAGTTCTTTGTTTGCACATCCGCTATCCAAAACAACGCGACCCGTAACCATTACGGTAAAGGATGTCAATAACGCAATCCTGCAAACCACAATAATTTCGGATACTTCGAATACCTCCCCAATCCCGGTAGATCTAAGAGGATTTTCAGCAGGAGTCTACACGGTTAATGAAAAATACACCAGCAGTACAAAGAAGACTCTCTATTACCTTGATCCTGAATTATGTCGGCTACCAACTTTTGGGATCGCCGAAATTAAAATTGCGGGTAGTTTTTACAACGCTACTCCGCCCGAATTCGTGATCAATTTCACGGCAAAACAAGAAACTTTAAAATACTATGTCGTAGGCAAAAACTACTCAACCGCTGATCTCAACAACCTTTTGGTTACTGATGCCGGTTTTAATGAAGATGCCAGACCTCAGGTACTGTTCACTAAAGTGAGCCAGGGAGCTTTTACTTCAACCGATATTTCGCCCTCATTGCTTACTGACACTGGTTCAAAGGTGATACTTTTTAAATCACAAAGCCCTGTTTCCAGGCTTGAAAAGCCAAGGAAAAAAATCCAGCTAAGTAAAAACAATGATATCATTATGAAGCATTTACCATTACCAGGAATTGATAAATCAACCTCAGATATAATTATTCCAATTTCAAAACCATAAAAAATGTAACTATGGCAACTTACAGAACACCAGACGTTTATGTGGAAGAGATTTCGGTCTTTCCACCCTCAGTGGCGGAGGTAGAAACAGCCATCCCGGCATTTATCGGATACACAGCCAAAGCTGTAAAAAAGGTTGCTGACGACCTTATTCTTGAACCAACAAAGATTTATTCTTTAAAGGAATTTGAAACCTATTTCGGATTCCAGGCAGAAGATGCTATTTCAATTACCGTTGTTGCTGATGCCGCCACTGGCGGGTATGCCCTTTCCGCAATTACAGAACCCACCCTTAAACACCTTCTTTACTATAGTGTTAAGCTATTTTTCGATAATGGTGGCGGTCAATGCTACATCATATCTGTCGGAACTTACCAATCAACTCAGGTCGTTGATCTTACGGGTGATACCGGAACAGTTAAGGCTACAATGTACGGATTACAAGACGGGTTGGATAAACTAGCCCTTGTCGACGAACCAACCCTCATCGTTATACCGGAAGCGGTAAAGCTCTTGTCAACTGAATATCAGACATTGGTTCAGGCGGTACTGCTGCAGTGTGAAACACTTCGTGATCGGTTTGCCATATTCGATATATTTGATGGTGACACAAGCCTGGACAGCACCGCGTTGAGCACCAACAGGGGCTATTTCGGTAATAATTCCCTGAAATATGGAGGCGCCTACTATCCGTTTATCAAAACAACAATGAACTTCTTTGTTAAAGATGACGAATCGAATGTGAGCGTTACCCATCCTGATGGAACGGCCAACCTTGGCACGCTGAAAAGCTCAAAAACAGCTGTTTACAACTTTGTGAAAAATGAGTTAAAAAACCATTTCGTAGTATTGCCACCAAGTGGGGCCGTAGCCGGAGCTTATGCAACCACTGATAAAAATCGTGGCGTCTGGAAAGCTCCAGCCAATCTGAGCCTCGCCAATGTAATTGAACCGGTTATAAAACTCGACAATGCCCACCAAGATGTATTGAATGTAGATTCAGATACCGGGAAATCAATCAATGCCATCAGGGCATTTGCGGGTAAAGGAACCCTGGTTTGGGGTGCACGTACACTGGCAGGAAACGACAATGAATGGCGGTATATTCCTGTTCGCCGTTTCTTTAATATGGTAGAGGAATCTGTTAAGAAATCTACCTATTGGGCTGTTTTTGAACCTAATGATGCGAATACATGGGTAAAGGTTCGTGGGATGATCGAGAATTACCTGACCCAAAAATGGCGCGAAGGTGCATTAGCAGGAGCAACAACTAAAGAAGCATTTTTTGTACGATGCGGTCTCGGAGTAACCATGACAGCGCAGGATATCCTTGAAGGAAGGATGAACGTTGAAATTGGGATGGCAGTAGTTCGTCCGGCAGAGTTCATCATCTTGAAGTTCTCACACAAACTCCAGACATCCTGATACTGACTTATAGAAATAAACATCTCAAAAAGATATAACTATCAATAACATAAAATCTTAAAAATAATGGCAGCAACTTATCCACTACCGGTTTTTCACTTCACAGTTGAGTGGGGTGGAACTCGTGTCGGCTTTTCAGAAGTATCTGGACTAACGCAGGAAAACCAGGCAATTGAATACCGCGATGGTTCATTTCCTGAATATTCCTCAATTAAGATGCCTGGCCTTCGCAAGTTCAGCAATATCACGTTGAAGCGAGGAGTAGTAAAAAGCGATAATGACTTTTTTAAATGGCTGAATACCATCAAGCTCAATACCGTTGAACGACGCGATCTCGTAATAAGTCTCCTTAACGAAGAACACGCACCCGTGATGGTGTGGAAAGCGCATAATGCTTTCCCCGTAAAGGTAGAAGGTCCCCAGCTCAAAGCTTCCGGCAACGAAGTCGCGATTGAATCGATTGAGCTTGCTCACGAAGGTCTTGAATTACAGAACGACTAATGAGTAACTACTATCCGCCTGTTGGTTTTCATTTTAGGGTGGAAGTGCTTGGTCTTTCCCCTAATGGGGATGATGTGCGGTTTACCGAGGTAAGTGGTCTTTCAGTCGAGATTGGTACGGAGGAGGTTGCGGAAGGTGGTGAAAACCGGTTTGTACAGAAATTTCCAACCCGCGCCAAGTTCACAGAATTGACCCTAAAACGAGGACTGCTGGTCAATTCCGGAATAGCCGATTGGATCAACCGAACCATCAGTAACTTTGATATTCAGCCAAAAAATGTTGATGTCCAGTTACTGAATGAAAAACACGAACCGCTCATTACCTGGCATCTGATAAATGCCTATCCAACAAAATGGTCGGTTAGCGATTTTAATTCTACCAACAACGCAGTGGTTGTCGAATCACTTCAACTCTATTACCAGTATTTCACAATCGATAAACAATAAACTATGCCAGTAATCATCGACGAAGTTGTAATATCTGTTGAGGTAACCAATCAGGAATCGGGAGGAGCCTCTGCACAGCCCGCTTCACTGGACGATAAACAGGCTATTGTAAATGAATGTGTTGAACGTGTGCTTGATATTCTAAAGCAAAAAACAGAACGATAACCATGGACGACAGGGGAACACTTGAAAAACTGCTGATCAAAGCTTATACTCATGCGGACTACTCAGGAACACCATTTGATGAGTTCGAGTCGTTCGTAAACCCGAATGAGATTACCCTATCGTACGAAATTGAGTACGATAGTGCTCAGGGCTCGGGAACCACGAACAGCCGGATGAACTTCAAAAAGATGAAACCGGGTGATCTATCACTCACCTTCTTCATCGATGGTACCGGAGCAAACGGAAAAGTCGTGGATGTTCAGCAGCAAATCGAGAAATTCCAGACGGTAACCGGGTACAATGGCGACATTCATCGTCCTAATTACCTGAAAGTTGTTTGGGGAACATTGCAGGTAAAACGATGCGTTCTTAAAAGCGCCTCCATTGCTTACAAAATGTTTAAGTCCAATGGAATACCGCTGCGGGCAGTTATCACCGCTACGTTCACCGACAACTCCGATGACCAGTCGCGTGTAGCGATTGCACAGGATCATTCGCCAGACCTTACTCATATAAGGATGGTTAAAGCCGGGAGTACGCTTCCTGCCATGTGCTACGAAATTTACGGTGACCCAGGGTATTATCTTGATGTTGCCAGAGCGAATCAGCTTGATGGTTTTCGGAAACTGAAACCAGGTTCAAAAGTATTCTTTCCACCTCTTGAAAAATAAGTTATGCCCGAAGTTAGAACATTGCCTATATCAGCTGAACACCGTGAATTCACTGTAAAAGTGGATGGACAGGCTGTGGAGCGGGTTAATCAGCTGCTTTCGGTAAGTATTGCCAAAGTAGCTGACAAGATCTCATCTGCCCGGCTGGTGTACCAGGATGGCAGTGCTTCGGCAAGTAGTTTTTCATTGAGCAATTCAAGTCTGTTTATTCCGGGAAAGGAGATTGAAATTCTGGCAGGCGCCTTAAACAACCCGACCTCGTTATTTAAGGGCATCGTGGTCCAGCAAAGCATTAAAGTTCGTGACAATGCTGCGGCTCAATTGATTGTAGAGTGCCGTCATAAGGCTGTGAAATTAACCATTGGCCGTAAAAATGCCTATTACTTTGATAAGACTGACAGTGATATCATTTCGACCCTTTTGAGCGATGCTTCTATTACCGCAGATGTTGAAAGCACTTCCGTCACACATAAACAACAAGTTCAGTACTATTCTACCGACTGGGATTTCCTGCTTACGCGGGCTCAGGCAAACGGCAAAATGACATTTACGAATGATGATACAGTAAGCATCAAGGCGCCAACATTCAGTGGAACTGCAGTTTGTACGCTGCAATACGGAGCCACCATCCTCGAGATGGATGCTGAAATCGATTCGCGGCTTCAATACAAGGCTGTCACCAGTTTTTCCTGGGATGCCGCACAACAAGCGATAATTGAAAAAGATGGAGCTGATCCGGGCAGCAGTGCACCAGGAAACCTTTCGAGTTCGGACCTTGCATCGGTTGCCGGACCAGATCACTTTCACCTGCAACAAAATTCGCTGATTGAAGCAGAAGCACAATCATGGGCTGATGCACAATGGCTTAAATCAAAAATGAGCCAGGTTAGCGGGCGGATGAAATGTGAAGGAATCGCATCAGTAAACCCAGGGGATATTGTGACGGTAAGCGGCGTAAGCGACCGGTATAACGGTAATGTTTTTATTACTGGTTTGAGGCATAGTTTTGATCTTGTGGAAGGGTGGAAAACACATCTCCAGTTTGGCAATAC
>JANYLE010000483.1 GCA_025363795.1 Mariniphaga sp.
TGTATAATGCTATTGTCTTTAAAAACGGGAAGCCGATCTGTTTTGTATCCGTAATTGATAGGGTGTGTCAAATCCAGTTTGGTCTCAAAAACAGACCCGGGGATTTCGCGCGAGGCACCGTAAAGTAATGAGTTTTCATAACTGAAACCCTTTGCTTTCACATCGTCTTTTTCAAATTCCACTTTAATCAGATTGTTTTTATTCAGCCAGTTGGTTGCATTCTCAAACGCAATCAAGGTATTTCCGGAAGCCAGCCAATCCTGAATTCTTGCAACAATTTTCTCATCTAAATCCTGGTAATTGCCATTGGGCAATACGATCACATTATACCTTGAAAGGTTAGCACGGCTTAAACCTTTAACAGGCAACAAAGTAAATGGTATTCTGTATTTTGTATCGAGCAAATGCCATATCTGACCAGCGTTTATAGCATTCACGCCATCTTCGGTAAGCACTGCAACCCGGGGCTTTTCAACCACCGAAAAATAGGAGCTGCCCAAATCCGTTGTTTTATTGTCGCCTGTATTCAAACGGTGAACATCTATCCCGTCATTTTTATTGATTTCAGCAAGGACCTTTTCAACCTTTGCCTGATCGGTATTAATCGAACCAAGCGGAATGAGGATGGCTCCTCTTTCGAATTTCTGTCCGTCCAGTGTTTCAAAGGGTTTCGAAGCAACCTTCACAATAATATTTTCCTGTAAAAGGCGCGACAACGCTCTTGGCGCCAGGTAATCTTCCCACTTAAAGATGTATGAGACTGCCGTGCCAGTTCCAGTGATTTTGCCCACTGGTGCCTGGTTTGGTGAAAAGGCATCACCCGATATACCGGCAGATGAACCAACAGCTTCGAAAGGTAAGTTATAGGCTTGCGGAATATTCCAGGCAGAGATGTCATAGAAAATACTGTCCTTTGGGTTAAGATTAAATCCGAATATTGATTTGATGAGCCTGTATTGAGGTTGATCAACAGGCACCACATAAGCTGAAGAGGCTTTAAACGATTGCTTTCCGGCATTCAGATTACTCTTTAGAAGGTATGATTTTATTCCGTGCCTGTTCAGAAACTCGGCAAATCTGAAGGTCGTATTAAGATCATAATCAGCCCCGAAAACATATGCTTTTTGAGATTCTTTCCCAGCTTCATCAATGGCAGAGGTATAATAGTCTTTCTGGTAATTAAGAAATTCATTTCTAAGCTTAAAGGCTGTTTTAACAGTCGAAATCGAGCCTGTAAACTGGTTACGGATGGCAAAAGGGAAAGTGAGCAATCCATTATCAGACTCTTGTACAAAACCTCTAACGCTGGCTTGTTCAAAAAGCAGTGAAACACCACCATTCAGATCGAGGAAAGTTGGGCCACGACCCGGATAATAGTCATCGTACCGTTCGCCAGAAGTATAAAAAGAGCCGATCTCATCAAAAGCCTTTGCATAATTGTCGGCCAGTTTCTGGGTTAACTCCTGATTTTTTGGTGAAATCAAAGGATTTACGCGGTTCGGTTCACCCGGCGAAAAGTGAAAAGTAGCGTTAGTTCCCTGTTCGTGTTCATCAATCAAGATATTTGGCTTCCAAGCCTGAAGCTGTTTAATTCTTGCCTCTGATTCAGGTTGTTCGATGGGCAACCAGTCACGGTTGAGATCGAACCAGTAATGATTCGAACGACCACCCGGCCATGCTTCGTTATGTTCCCTGCTTGCGGGGTCAGGATTGGACAACTGGCTCTTATTACTGTTCACCCAGTTTGAAAACCGCTGAAGCCCGTCGGGATTCGTGGCAGGATCGATCAGGATAATGCTTTTATCCAGTATTTCATCAATATCCTTTCCTTGTGCTGCTGCTAAATAATAGGCGGTTAGTAACGAACTGTTAGCGCCACTTGCTTCATTGCCATGAATGCTGTGACTGAGCCAGACAACAACAGGCAGATCAGCTATTTTCAATTTAGACGAAGCTGACGGATCGCTTAACTGAATGTGCTGCAGACGGATCTCCTCAATTCGTTTGATATTGGTTTCAGAACTGATAATGGCAATCGTTAGCGGCCTGTTTTCGTGTGTTTTGCCGTAAACCTCATATTTAACGCGTGGCGACGATTGTGCCAGCTGCCGGAAATAGGTTACAAGATTGTCGTGACTTGCGTGAAATTCCCCAACCTGGAAACCTATTACATCCTGTGGCTTAGGCACATTCTGACTGTAGGTCACATCTTTAGGAAGGTAATATGACAAGTCCTGTCCCGAAACAGTGTTTCTTCCCAGCAAAATGACAAGCAGAAAATAAGTAATCGTTGCTTTTAGCTTCATTGGTTATTCCTTTTTATTGGTTTCTTTCTTTGATAACGGTGCGTGAACTTAAATCGTATTTCTGACCCTCATGAAGAAAGAAAAACGGGCCATTGGCAGCTGTATTGTCTTCTTTGTCACCAACTACATGTTTTGGACCTTCTCCCAGAATAGTTTTATAGTCGTAAATAGCAATGTATGATTTTCCCAATACTTCTAGCGTATCTTTTTGGACCAGAATCGCTGTTGATTCATCCAACCCAATACCAATCAATTGCGGATTTGTTTCGATAATTGTCACCAGATCAAACTGACGGTTGCGGCGCAGCAGGTGCTGGTCGATCACCGAATTGCGAAGGAAACCTAAACCCTGCGTATGGTCACCAACTAAAACCTGTGGTCCGCTTGTATCTCCCCGCCAAAGGAAAGAACCCTGGATACTGGCACCGGCTGATGTTCCGGCAATCACGCCTCCTCGTTCAAGAACATCCAGAAATGCCTGGTGCGTAAGGGTATTCAGGTACGAATCGGCTATCCGCCACTGTCGGCCGCCCTCAAAGAATACACCTGTGGCAGCTTTAAGCGACTCGATGAATTTTTCACTGTTGGCCTCCTTGAGGTCGCTCGTATGAAGAAGCGTTACGTTTTTTATTTTAGTTTGCGCTTTTACCAAATCAATCGTAGCAGTTTCGGTTCCGGCCGAATCACCGGCTGCTGTCGTAACCACGACAATGTTTGCTTTATCAACACCACCAGCCAATTCCGTGAATTTATTCCAGATGGCCGTTGGGATTAATCCACCTCCAATGATAATCAGTGAACCTTTTTCAGGACCGTGCTTTGTGGTCGATTTTTTTATTTTGATCGGTGTGATGGCAAATACGTTGAACACGCAGATTGAAAGCAGGATAAAGAGGATTTTCTTTTTCATAGTGAAGTATTTATTTTTCTAAACGATAATCGAGTTCTGGTTTTCCAGGTACAATTGGAACATATTTAAATCCTTCTCCTCTTGCAGCATCAAATTCCTGTTTGATAGGGATGAGCAGAGCTGGATTTGTAAATAATTCAATAGCTGAAAGTGCAAAAACTTTTGCAGCTACAATAACGCCTTTGGTTCCAATGGATGTTCCACCTGCAGCGACATTTTGCCACGAATGACCTGGTGATCCCGGGACAAATGTAGCAGCAACCAGCGATCCGACAGGCACATTCCAACTTACATCACCAACATCGCTCGACCCGGATTTTAATAATCCAAATTTGTCTTCTTTGTAAGGAGAAACCGTTTTTACTTTCTCGAGATCTTTTGAAGTTGTATTTGTCGATTTGGCGATTTCAGTAGCATAGGCCAACTCTTTCTCATCCCATTGCACGCCGCTGACTTTTTCGAGGTGTTTTTGAATAAGTTTGCCAAAAGCTTTATTTGGTAAAACAGGATAGATTGCTCCGGCCAGACGTTTTTTTGTCACCGTTGTGCCTGTGCCCAAAGCTGCACCGTCGGCCGCATTGTCCACACGTCCCAGAATTTCAAAAAGTTCGGTTGTATTTTTTGCTCTTACATAATACGAAACTTCCGCGCGAGCAGGTACCACATTAGGAGACAATCCTCCACCATCAGTAATCACATAATGAATACGTGCATCTGAGACAATGTGTTCGCGAAGCTGGTTCACCATATTGTCCATTGCCTCCACACCATCCAATGCAGATCGTCCTTTGTCAGGATTGGCAGCAGCATGGGCTGCTTTACCATGAAAGGTATAAATAATACTGATTCGTGCCAGACTGGTTTCCACATTCACCGCATTTTCAGATGCCGGATGCCAATCGAGAACAGCATCCACATCTTTGAAAAAGCCATCCTGCGCAAAAAACACTTTCCCGCCGCCGCCTTCTTCGGCAGGCGTACCAAAAACTTTCAATGTACCTTTTGCACCTGTGGCTTCAATCCATTTTTTGATCGCGACGGCACCAGCAGTTGAAGCTGTACCTAATAAATTGTGGCCGCACCCATGTCCGTTTCCGCCTGCAATCAATACCTTTTCATAGGGAACGGTGTCTTGTGAAAGACCACCTAAAGCATCAAATTCAGCCAGGATACCAATAACCGGAGATCCGGTTCCGTAAGTTGCAACAAAAGCGGTAGGAATTCCGGCAACTCCTTTCTCAATTGAAAATCCGCTGTCTGATAGGTGTTTCTGCAATGCTGCACTGCTGTTGACTTCCAGAAAACCAAGTTCAGGAGTGCTCCAGATTTGCTTTTGAAGCTTGTTATAAATTCCGAAAGAGTTATTCAGATAATCGATGGCAATATTCTCTTTATTCGGTTTTCCCTGTTTTTCGCGGGCTCCTGCGTTCAAAATCAAACTACAGGCAATTATCACCAATATATATTTTCTCATCATTTTTTATTTATAAGCTGGATTTTGTTCAAGGTCGGGATCAGCCACAATTTCCTTGTATGGAATTGGGAACACCCATCTTCCAGTATCCGTAAAAAGTGAATTCAAGGTTCCAAATACAGTTGCAGCTCTTCCGGTGCGAACAATATCTGAAAAACGGTGGCCTTCAAATGCAAGTTCATACCTGCGCTCGTTTTCAATGGACAGCAAAACATCATTCGCTGTGGTCGTTCCTGTTGCAACGAACGATGGAACATCCGAACGCGTTTTAATCGTATTTAAGTCGATGATAGCATTTGCCAAATCGGGCGGGCCCTTTTTTACCCTTGCTTCAGCACGAATCAAATATTGCTCGGCAAGACGCAATACAAAAAGAGAACTCGAACCATCCTGGTTGCCGTATTCCGTAACTGAATAAGCGCCGCTTGCTAAAAGCTTAACAAGGCTTTTACGTGCACCTCCTTTGCTCGCATCCAGTAGTTGGGCAACAAATCCGGGTTCTGCAATATAATCAAGTCTTCCACCTTCAGCGGCAGAAAGAAGATATGTGTAAATCGGATTTTTATCGGATGCACTAAAAGTTAATTCAAAAATTGATTCAGTTGATTTTGCAGTGGTATAAAAAGTCGAGTAAGGTTTTACGAGTTTAAATGCAGTTGAATTGGAGATCACCTTTGAGGCATATTCTTCCGCTTTATCCCAGTTCTCATTATAGAGGTAGAAACGGGCTTTGAGTGCATACACCGAAAATTTATTAGCACGGTTTCTAACGACTGTTTCGGTAAGTAAACTGTCTGCGGCATTTAAATCTGACAATATTTGAGCGTAGGTCTGAGCCACCGTACTCCTTTTCACACCATTAAATTGTGTTGGTGAATTGGTTGGATCAAGAATCAACGGAACGCCACCATAGGTTCTTACCAGATCGAAGTAGGCCAATGCCCGTAGGAAATAAGCCTCGCCCATGTACTGCTTTTTCGATGCGGCTTTAATCGAAACAGCGCTTAGTTCTGCAGTTTTGCTGATTACAAAATTAGCCCGATTAATTGCCACATATACTGACGAATATCCGGCACCGCTTGTCGGATCGAAAGCACTTGTTCCGGAGGCGACAAGTGTGGGGATAATATTTCCGGGTGCGGTGCTATTCACCAGATTGTCGGAGATGACATTATGAGCCAACTGATTGATGCCAAAATATCCCTGGACTCCATCGTATACGCCTACAAGTGCTGCCAAAGATGATTTTTCATCGCTGATAACAGTTGCATCAGAGATGGACGTTTCAGGAGTAGTTTCCAAGATGCTGTTGCAGGATGTGCTTGCAATAGCTATTGCTGCTATAAATAAGTATTTCTTCTTCATCGTGCTTGTGATTTATAATGTGATATTTACACCAATTGAAACAGATATAGGTTGTGGAGGAGTGCCAAAGTCCATGCCCTGAACCAATGCCCGAGCATCACCTGCTCCTACATTTACTTCCGGATCGGGTCCGCTATATTTTGTAAGGGTTAGCAGGTTTGAAGCAGTAACATAAATGCGGGCAGCACTTAAATGCAATGCCTTAAAAGATTTTTTCGATAAGGTATAACCCAATGTAACATCTTTTAGCCTGATATATGAACCGTCTTCTACAAAACGACTCGACTGCTGATCGTAGTTAAAACTTCCATCAGCATTAGCAGTCGATTTTGGTCGTGGCAATACATTTGTATCACCCGGTTTTTTCCAGTAGTTCATGGAGCTTGCAAGAATAGAACGAGTTACACCTCTTGTACCACCGGATTGCAGGAATGAGTTCGTATAATTATAAACCTTGTTTCCGGATTTAAAGAATAGGTTAGCTTCAAGATCGAATCCCTTGTACGAGAACGTATTTTTTAAATTCCCTTCAAATTTAGGCCATGCATTTCCAACAATCTTCTTATCTGCAACGGTTATTTTTCCATCGGCATTAAGATCCTCGTAAATGGCGTCACCTGTTTGCGGACTCACACCCAGATAATTATAAACCCACATAGAATAGAGCGGGAAACCTTGCTGGACCTGGTAAGTTTGATAACTGCTGGTTATCGGGGTATTCAGTTTCTCAACATTATTTGCGTTGTGTGATATGGAAAAATTGGTTTTCCATTCAAACTTTTTAGTTTTAACATTCACCGAATTCAATGCAAATTCAATACCCTTGTTACTAATCTCGCCAATGTTTTTGGTCACTGACGAATAACCTGTTTTTGATGGAATCGGATCGTCGAGCAGTAAATTGGTTGTGTACTTATCATAGTAGTTGATATCAAAGCTTAACCGTTGATTTATAAGATTTCCAGTTAAGCCAACATTCCATTGGCGTGTGGTTTCCCATTTGAGATCTCCGTTGCTTATCTGACTCGGTGATGTTCCTGCAAGTCCGTCATAGTTGCTGCCGCCACTCCAAAGTCCATAGGAGGCAAAGTCAGAAATATTCTGGTTACCAGCGTAACCTAAACTGGCTTTCAGTTTAAGATCAGAAATTGCATTGTTTTTAGGGAAAAATGATTCATTTGAGATATTCCATGCGGTTCCTATTGAAGGAAAGTAACCCCAACGGTTGTTTGCCCCAAAGCGGGAAGATGCATCGGCACGGACATTGGCATCGACACTGTAACGATTTTTATAAGAATAGTTTCCTCCGGTGAAATAGGAAAGCAATCCCGATGTAGATCCTGAACTTGTTGCCGTTTGAACAGCCGCTGAAGCTATTCGTTTAAACTGATTGCTTGGGAATACAGTTCCGGTAAGACCTTCAAACTCCCTTGTCGTATATTGTACAGAGTTACCGAGGAAAAAAGAGAGATAACTTTCTTTGTCGAGTGTCACATTGTAGTTTAGCAATTGCTCTGCCAGTAAAGTCTGCTTGGTTGTAATATTATCCAAAGCCTTACCAGTCGGCTGTCCGTTTATCAAAAAGGTATTGTAATACGTTTTCTCGTGATAACTGTTGTAATCGCTGCTCCACGATGATTTGAACGATAAACCATTGAAAATATCCCACTTCAGGTAAATATTGTTAACGCTTCGGAGACTGTAAGCATGGTCATCCGAATTGTCTAAAATTGCCTGGTGATTATCGAAAGCAACCGGTTTCGTATAGGTTCCATCGGCATTAAAAACCGGATAGAACGTTGGTGTATGTAGTGCTGCCTGGAAAAACCCTGCTGGACCATCACCCACCTGTACAACCTGCCTGTTCACCTTCGAAATGCTATTGCTGGTTCCAATTTTAACCTTGTTTGATATGGAATGATCGAGGTTTATTTGAAATGAGAATCTTTCAAAATCCTCAAGTCTCAAAGTTGATTGCTGGTTTTGATATCCTAAGCCCAAATAGAAGTTCGTCTTGGCATCGCCACCCGAAACACCTACGTTGTATTTTTGGAGTTTTCCGGTTCTGAAAACATCACTCAACCGGTCATAGGTTTTTTGTTCTTCAGGAGTACCGTAGGCAGCAAATCCGGTGATCACTTCACTTGTTGACCTGAAAGGACGCGTTGCAACTGACTTCCCGTCATTTACCCACGCATCATTCACAATTTGCGCATGCTCTTGTCCTGTCGTCAGTTTCCATAGTTTTCCTGTTTTAGCAACGCCATTTTCAATCTGAAATGTAACTTTGGTTTTACTGTTTTTCGTTCCCCTTTTGGTTGTGATTAAGATCACGCCGTTTGCTCCCCGGGAACCATACATTGCAGTAGCATTTGCATCTTTGAGCACCGATATCGATTCTACATCGTCCGCACTTAAATCAGAGAGTGGATTCGAAACTTGTCCACCAAGACTGTGAGACTGCAGACTTTCGCTGTTAACAAAAACGCCATCTACCACATACAACGGATCGTTTCCGGCATTGATAGAAGTAGCACCGCGAAGACGGACCAATACAGATGAACCCGGAACACCTGAACTATTCGATACCAATAAGCCCGGAACCTGACCTTGTAATTTCTCGGTGATTGAGGTTGTGGTTGCTTTCGAAATTTCTTCCGCATTAACTGTAGTGATAACACTTGTAACAGCAGCCCGTTTGGTTTGCGAATATCCTGTTATAATAACCTCATCAAGTTTGCTGACATTTTCAGCAAGACTTAATATTATTGGCTCTGTATCATTTACCACTACCAACCTGCGTCCATACCCTATCGAATTTACTACAAGGGTTACTGGTAAAGCCTGTTTGATATTTAATGAAAATTTTCCTTTCGCATCACTGGCTGTGCCAATGGGTTTTCCTTTTATGTTAATCGTTGCGCCAATTAACGCGTCTTTAGTTTTAGCATCGATAATAGTACCCGAAATCGTAATCTTTTGT
This sequence comes from Mariniphaga sp., assembly GCA_025363795.1. GTDB lineage: Bacteria > Bacteroidota > Bacteroidia > Bacteroidales > Prolixibacteraceae > JAAFHB01. The sequence goes on from JANYLE010000483.1 coordinate 9,039, forward strand.
TGTGCTAAAACCGGATTCAGCTGAAATACAAAAAGAAGTATCCAGACCATCTTAAATACTATTTGTAAAAATTTTCTCATAGTCAAAATCATTAAAAATTTTAGTCGTATAAATAAACTCCCCTGTCTGGCAATATTAAATTGCAGATATATAGCATATTGCTGATTTATTTTGATGGCACAAAATTTCCCGATCAGGGAATCAGGATATCAAATTGTTTACTATTTCTGTGTTAATGAATGGCTCTTATCGTCATCGGTCTTTAAAAAGCCAAACTGATGATTAAATTGTTGTCCTGCAATTGTGACCCAGTTTACAAAGTCAGCCACTGCTGGGTTATTATTTTTCGAATTGTAGCTAAAGCTAAAGTTGTCAACTGGAATCGTGTTATTTTTTGTTGATTCGAGAAATGTGATTACCTGATCCAGGTTATCATAAATTAACTCTTCCTTTTTTAATCGGCCATTATTATCCAGATCAATAGGGAGAATTTTGAGTCCGGCTAATGGAGTTCGGTAGTCCAAGTCATAAATCAGACCAAGATTACTGTAAGTCACACCTGTTGAATCATTCAGCACGGATTCTATCAGGTATTTGTCTTCACCAGTGACAGTAACCCCAATCAATTCCGATGCAGGTTTGCCAAAGTGGTCTGCTAATACATTTGCTGTAACCGATTGTGGGGTTTGTGTATACACTGTATATAGAGGTTCCTCTGTTTGTTCATCTTCAAGATCTGGTTGCAAGAATAATTTTTTTAATTCTTCCTGCCTGATCCCATTTTTCATCTGTTTCGAGACAAGTGCATTTTTCTCATTTGCTACTGGTAATACAGCTAAACGTCCAACATTTACCTGGCTTTTAATTTCTTCCGTCCCTTTTGTGACGGTTTTGTTTACTGTTATTTTAAGATCAGCAACTTCATTTTGTGAAGCATATTTTACAAATTTAAACGTAATGCCTGAATTGGATTTGGCGTATTCGCTGGCCCATTTCCTGATTAAAGGATCCGCAAACTGCGGTTCTGAAATTGTAATTGTTTGATTTGCTTTTTGCGCCTGCAAACTCTCAAAGTTTAACATCGCAATCATGATTAACAGGAATTTGCCACTTATATTTAACCAGCAGAAAAGTTGAGTTTTCCACCCCTTGTTGCCTTTTTTATTTGTTGTTTTCATATTAAAATAGTTTATAATTATCAGTAACCCAAATAGATTTATTCATCTCACAAAATAAATCATTAATATCAATCGATTTAGTGTAGATTCAATTGAATAATGAAGCAGCAGACATTAAATATTATAGTTTATTTATTTGAAAATTGCATATTCCTATTTCCAAGTGACAATTAATAAGCAATATACGCAATAAGGATTTATTAACTAAAGCACAACCCGATGAATAAACAGCTCACCATCGAAGTTGAAAATCCAACCGATGCCCATTATTATGACCTTATCGAAGTGGCAAAACAAGAAAAGTGGTTCAATTGATGGAGAAAAATCTGAGCTAATTGACATTGTGAAGTTTAACTAAATCAGGGAAATAGGATAAAGATGATTTCACAAGAAATCTGGTATTCGTTAATTGGGTATAAGCAGTAATGATAACACAAAGCAAAGCCGGACCTTTCAAAAGCCCGGCTTTGTTGCTTTCTGATTTTTTAGAAAGATTTGAAGATTTTATTTATGATACTTTTTTTATGTGGTTCTTCTTTAATATTAGTTTGTTCTGCTACCACGGGGGGTTTAACGGGTTCAGCGATTACTTTTTTCTCTTGTTCTGCAGATAGGTGTTTAACCTTTTCAAAAGCCTGCGAAAGGTCATTGATAATATCATCAACATGTTCTATACCAACCGATAAACGTATTAATCCAGGAATAACTCCCGAAGTTGCCTGTTCTTTGGCTGATAATTGCTGATGGGTTGTCGAGGCAGGATGAATAATCAGTGTCTTGGCATCTCCTACATTTGCAAGGTGACTGATCAGTTTCAGGTTATTAATGAACTCATCAGCGGCGTTAGTTCCTCCCTTGATATGAAAGGAGAGCACTCCGCCGAAACCATTTTTCAGGTATTTTTTGGCAAGCACGTGATAAGGACTTGTTTGAAGCCCTGGATAATTGACCCTGTTAACCTGGGGATGAGCAACCAGCCAATCAGCAATCTTTTTTGCATTACTTACATGACGTTCAATGCGTAGCGAAAGTGTTTCCAATCCTTGAAGTAACAAGAATGCATTGAAAGGACTTAAAGAAGAGCCGTAATCACGTAACCCTTCAACCCGTGCCCGGATTGCAAATGCAATATTTCCGAAAGGACCATTTGCCCCAAATACGTCCCAGAAAACTAATCCATTATAACCGTCGGAAGGTTCTGTGAATTGCGGAAATTTACCGTTCGCCCAATTAAAATTACCAGCATCTACAATTACACCTCCGATGCTTGTCCCATGACCTCCAATCCATTTTGTGGCAGATTCTACTACAATATTGGCGCCATGTTCGATAGGGCGGAAGAGGTATCCAGCTGCCCCAAAAGTATTATCAACAACAAGTGGAAGTTCATGTTTTTTGGCAATTGCAGCGATGGCATCAAAATCTGGAACATTAAACTCTGGATTACCAATCGTTTCAAGATAGATTGCTTTTGTATCTGCGTCAATAGCTTTTTCAAAATCATCAGGATTGTCGCCATTCACAAACTTCACGGTGATACCCAATCTTTTTAACTGTACTTTGAACTGATTATAGGTGCCACCATAAAGAAATGAGGTAGATACAAAATTGTCTCCCGCCTGTAAAATATTGGTCAAAGCTATAAACTGTGCTGCCTGGCCAGACGCGGTTGCAACTGCGGCCACACCACCTTCAAGCGCAGCAATCCGCTTTTCAAATACATCAGTGGTTGGGTTCATAATGCGCGTATAGATGTTCCCAAACTCTTTAAGACCAAAGAGATTCGCCGCATGTTCGGCATTGTTGAAAACATACGAAGTGGTTTGGTAAATAGGTACGGCCCGAGAATTTGTTGTGGCATCAACTACCTGACCTGCATGAATCTGCAGCGTTTCGAACTTTAATTTTTGTTCTGACATAATTGTTTTTTTAAGGATGTATAATTGAATTACTTAATATAAAACTGGATTTGAGAAATTCAGCCTGACATCTCTTTCTGGAGAGCTTTGCAAAGCAATAATTGGGGTTTTAAAGACTAGTAGAAAGAAATTCGAAAGGCAGCACTACAAACACATTCGCATTCGAAGTGAAATGGTATTGCAACAACAATTACCTGAAACTTTGATTAAAGATTCAATAACCCTGGGCGAATTATTTAAGGTATTTATTGCTTTCATTTTCGTAATATAATACGTGACAAATATCTTTATCTATTTTCAACCAATAAATACCTATTATCTGGTATATTTCAATATAACATGTTCTGCGTTTGCAAGACATCAGGCTTACCATTTATGCGTAAGGCTTTGAATTCCATTATAAAAGTGTCGTATTTTGATTTAGAAATCAGAAATTTCCACCGATAAAGAGAATTTCAAAAAGATCTTCAAACTGAAAATTGAAAGCTATTATAGATTGGAGATGTTTAGCTTAATGAAGGTTTTAACATTGCTAAAAGCACATACCGTTTAGACCACCTTGAAAAATTCAGATATGATCTGATGCAGCACTATAATTCACATTCGAAAGTGACAAACTCACCATTTATTGATGTCATCATATTAATCAGACCACCAGTTTTTTTGTGAATTTAATGATTGCGAGAATCGGTAAAATTTAAATATGGATTTAATACAGACTAAAATACCTTGTTGTAGCTAAGAAATCTACCTAGTATAAGGTATTGTCCATAACTTTTCTGATACTCATTTTTGCAGTGTTAATAAATGTTACAAAAATGAAAGCAACTTTAAACAATCTCAACGTCCTCAGAACTCCATCTGCATCTTTCGGAATAGAGGGTTGTTGTTGCTGCACTTCCCCTTCCCGAATGCGAATGTGCATCAGGTAACCCAGGCACATAAAAATCATCATTAAATTATTAATCGTAAGACTCTAAAAGGGTATCAAAGTCATTGGTATCATCTTGCGAAGAAATTAAAATCAACTTGTCAGGTAGGCTACCTGATGATACATTCTGTATAATATCACCAAAATCTATTGAAAAATGAGAAATTATTTCAAATTACTATTTATTCTTTCCTGGCTGCTGATACCATTCAGCACCATTGCTCAGGAAATAAAGCTGAGCGGAACCGTTCTTTCCCAGCAAGAACATATTCCTTTACCAGGTGCCAGCGTATTTATAAAAGGAACAACCTCCGGGGCATTGACCGACGCAGACGGAAACTTTTCAATCAACCTAAAATCCGGGAATATTTTGGTCGTATCTTTTGTTGGTTACACGACCCAATCGTATGTAATTCATAATAATGCATTCTTAAAAGTAGAACTAAAAGACAACGTTGGTCAGTTGAATGAAGTGGTAGTAACTGCACTTGGAATTAACAAAGAGAAAAAATCGCTCGGTTATACTGTACAGGAGATCAAATCGGAATCAATTTCGGCAGCACCCGAAAGTAACCTTGTTAATTCGCTGGCTGGAAAAATTGCTGGTGTCCAGGTGACAAGCAGTCAGGGAAATATGGGATCATCCAGAATTGTAATCCGTGGTGAGACCTCCATCTCTGGTAATAACCAGCCTCTTTTCATCGTTGATGGCGTGCCAGTTGACAATTCTCAACTAACAACATCAGATGCATCGCGTGACTTTGCCAATGCAATTTCCGATATCAACAGCGAAGACATTGAGAGCATTAGCGTACTGAAAGGGCCAAATGCTGCAGCACTTTATGGATCAAGGGCCGCAAGTGGAGTCATCCTGATCAAGACAAAAACGGGACGTGGACAAAAGAAATTAGGTGTAAGCGTCTATTCCAAAACAACATTCGAAAGCACACTTGTATTACCAAGTTATCAGAATGGTTATGGTCAGGGCTCAGGTGGTACATTCTCGTATCTTGATGGTAAAGGTGGCGGTATTAACGATGGTGTCGATGAAAGTTGGGGCCCACCCCTCGATGGAAGGTTGATCCCCCAGTTTAATTCAAATGGTGTACCCGTTCCATTTATTGCCCATCCGAATAATGTGAAGGACTTTTTTGAAACAGGGCATACACTCAATAACGGGATAGCTATAACAGGCGCCGACGATAAGTTTGACTACCGCTTCTCGTACAACAACACGAAACAAACAGGTATTTTACCAAATACCGATCTTGGCAAAAACTCATTCGGAGTCAATAGCAGCTACAAGATTCTGCCTGACCTGGTACTGAGTACAAGCGCCAACTACATCAACACAAGTTCAGATAATCTTCCTGGTGTGTTTGGCCGAAGAGCAACAAGCTCAATGCTGCAGTTTGCATGGTTTGGCCGGCAGGTGGATGTCAGTCAGTTGAAAAATTACAGGGATGCAAATGGCAACCTGATCAACTGGAATAACAGTTATTACAGCAACCTCTATTTCATTGCCCACGAGAATACCGTTTCGCAACGTCGCGACAGACTTTTTGGTAATGTAAACCTGAATTATAAGTTTCTGAATGATTTTACAGCCAACTTCCGAATTGGAAATGATTATTATAATGACAGGCGTAAGATAAAGATTGCCTATGGCACTAACGGAACACCTTTCGGATCGTACCAGGAGATCGGTTATGCAGTTAACGAGCGAAATATTGAACTCACACTGAATTATAATAAGAAGATTAACAAAGACTTCACCGTAGATATTCTGGGTGGTGGAAACTTATTGGCAAAATATTACGAGGAAAATAATCAAAAAGCGCCAAAATTGGCAGTAAGGGATGTATATACCTTAGCCAATTCGCGTGATCCTTTGGTTTCAACCAACTATTATAGCCAGCAAAAGAAGAACAGTGCATTTGCATCGGGTCAAATCAGTTTCAGAAACTATGCTTTTGTAAATCTGACAGCCCGTAACGACTGGTCATCAACCTTGCCAAAGGACAACAACTCCTATTTCTACCCTTCGGCAAATGCAAGTCTTATCGTTTCACAATTACTTGATATCAAAAGTGATATTCTCTCTTACCTGAAAATCAGGGGTGGCTGGTCAAAAGTGGGAAAGGATTCAAATCCCTATCAGTTGATTGATACCTATCCGTTTAATGCACCGTTTGGCAGCAATCCGTTATTGACAGTTACTGATGCATCCTTAAATGCCAACCTTAAACCTGAGACAACTACTTCGTCTGAAATTGGGGCTGAGATTGGTTTGCTCAACGATAATGTTCACATTGATTTAAGCTATTACAATACTAACAGTGCCGATCAGATTCTGAATGTTGATGTTAGTCCGTCAACCGGATATACCTCCAAGTTATTGAATGCTGGGAAAATCAACAACAAGGGTTTTGAAGCGCAGCTAAGTTTCTCTCCGGTAAAGATCACTAACGGATTAACATGGAATGTCGTTGCTAATTTCTCCACCAACAGGAGCAATGTTTTGGAACTCGACAAAGAGGGCCTGCTAACCGCTTATCGGATTGCTCAACAAGGAAATATCTCTGTATTAGCTGCAATTGGCCATCCATACGGATCATTATTTGGGACAGCTTACAAACGAAATCAAAATGGTGAAATCGTTGTAAATGCAAATGGGACACCGGCCACAGATCCTAATAATCAATTCTTCGGATCGTTTCAACCCGACTGGATTGGTGGCATAACCAACTCATTTAGCTACAAGAATTTCAGCTTTAGCTTCCTTGTTGATGCGAAGATTGGGGGTTACATTTATGATGGAACACAAGCAACTGGAACCTATACCGGAGTTTTGGCCGAAACCTTACGTGGCAGGGATGAAGCAAATGGCGGATTACCTTATTATTATCCCAATAACCTAAAAACAGGGCTACCCGTTCAACTTGCATCACACGGCTCATCTGCTCCGGGTAGCGAAGTGGTTTATCACGATGGGATCATATTTGGCGGTGTCAACGCTGATGGTTCAAAAAATACAACAATCCTTCCGGCGCAAACCTATTGGAAATCATTCAATAGTATCTCAGAGTCAAGTGTGTTCGATGCTTCATTTGTTAAATTACGCGAAATAAATATCGGTTACAATCTCCCTTCCAATTGGGCAAAAACAATCGGTGCACAATCGGTTAAACTTGCATTGATAGGTCGAGACCTGGCCATCCTTTACAAGAATGCACCACACATTGACCCCGAAACAGCTTTGAATACGGGGAATGGACAAGGACTCGAAAGTCTGCAGGTTCCTTCGACCCGAAGCTATGGTTTTAGTGTAAACCTTAATTTCTAATTTTAAAATTGTATTAAGATGAAAATCAATAAAATATTTATCGCCTTGCTCATTGGTGTTGCTTCCACTTCTTGTGTCAAAGATCTGCTCGACACTAATAAAAATCCGAACGAATCGCAGGTGCCTCAGCCTGATTATTTGCTGACAAATGCCATCAAATCAAGCGTCGATACCTATTGGGGGACCACCAATAATCTCGACGGAACACTGCTATTTGTACAACAGGTAGCTAAAATCCAGTACACTGAAATCGATCGTTATATTGCTTCCAACACCACATTCGAAAGTCCGTGGAAAAGCTTTTATTCGCAGGGACTTCGGGATCTGACAGAAGTTATCAAAATCGGAGAAACGGATAATCAGCCTAATTACAAGGCAGTCGCTACCATCTTTCGTTCATGGGTATTTTTACTTTTAACTGATTCATATGGTGATATTCCATACAGCCAGGCGGTTGATATTAATAACCATATCACACCTGCTTATGATGCACAGAAGGACGTCTATCACGGTTTGCTTGCCGAATTGAAATCTTCAATTGCTTTGATCGACCCGGCAGGAAAAGCGATCGCCGGAGATGTGATCTATTCCGGGAACCTTACCAAATGGAAGAAGTTTGCCAACTCACTCCGTTACCGCATCGCATTAAGAATCTCTGACAAGGAACCCGATGTGGCAAAACAGGTGATTGCGGAGATTCCCGTTTCAGATCTGATCGGTGATGGAGATATTGCGCAATTGGTCTACCTTACCTCTCCGAACCAGAATCCGATTGCGTTGTTCTTCGAAACACGTGACGATTACCGGGTGGGTAAGAGTATTGTCGAAACATTGAAAAGCCTGAATGATCCGAGATTGCCCGTTTATGCCAATAAAACAGAAACAGCAACTCCCGAAGTATACATTGGCGTTCCTAACGGTTTAACAAACAGTGCAGCAAGTGCGCTGGGTTTTTCGAAAACCTCGAAGATTGGCACTTACTTCACGACCCCTCAAACACCCGGAGTTATTTTAAGTACTGCCGAAGTACTGTTTGGAAGAGCAGAAGCTGCTGCGAGAGGCTATACTACCGAAGATGCTGAAGGATTGTACAATCTTGCGATCAAAGCATCACTAAAACAATTTGGTATTACAGACCTTAACGTGGTGAATACCTATTTGGCACAACCTTCAGTGAAGTACAACAGTGCCAACTTCCGTCAATCGATCGGCACGCAAAAATGGATCGCTTTGTTTGGTCAGGGATTGGAAGCTTTTGCCGAATGGCGGAGGCTCGATTATCCGCAACTTACACCGGCTGTAGCAGGTGTACTCGAAGGCAAGATTCCGGTCAGGTATATCTACCCCGGAAGCGAACAATCGTTGAACCTTAAGAATTACAAAGCAGCTGTAACGCATCAGGGGACTGATGCACTTACAACAAAGCTTTGGTTTGATGCAAATTAAAAAATTGTAATTTTCTGTTGTCTAATATTCGTTTGATTTAAGCAAACCCAGGGCCGCAATTCCCTGGGTTATTTTCAGAAAATAAATTCAACTATTAACAAGAATAATAAATCGTTATGAAGAATATAAAGTTAATAAATTCATTTCTCGTTCTTTTCGTTTTAGGATTAATAACGTCGTGCAAGCCAGGAGTAAAACCTTTGAAGGAGGGTTTGTGGAGAGGCGTTTTTACACTTCCGGAAAACGAAATCCCATTTGTATTTGAAGTGAAAGGGAAGGGTGTCGACAGCACATCTGTGTATCTGATTAACGGAGCAGATCGTTTTGAACTTAAGAATATTACCTATAGCAACGATTCGGTTTCGATTCCAATTGATCTTTACGCATCTGTTCTGAAAGGTAAACTCACTGAAAATACCATTGAAGGTCAGTTAGTGAAAGTTGGCTCCGATAAACCGGTCGCCGGAGTTCAGTTTAAAGCTGTATTTGGCGAACTTCCAAGATTCCCGAAAAGCAGCGAGACACCATCAGTTTCATTAGCCGGAACCTGGGACATAAATATCATCACACCTAAGGATACCAATAAAACAGTGGGAAATTTTGATCAGAAAGCGGCTTTATTGACCGGATCAATTCTTACAACAACAGGCGATTATCGCTTTCTCGAAGGAGTTGTGGATGGAAAGAAATTTGCGCTGTCAGCTTTTGGCGGTTCATCACCCTATCTGTTGAAAGGTGAATTTACGAATGACAGCACATTTGCAGGTGAATTTATAACTCCACGCAGCACATCTAAAGTCGAAGGAAAACGAAATCCGAAAGCGGCTTTGCCAGATCCTTATACTGCTTCACATCTAAAAGAGGGATTCTCCTCAATCGAGTTTACATTTCCAAACCTCGAAGGAAAACAGGTGTCATTATCCGATCCAATCTACAAAGGTAAAGTAGTAATTGTAACAATTCTTGGGAGCTGGTGTCCCAATTGTCTTGACGAGAATGCTTATTTATCCGAATGGTATAAATCGAATCACAAACGGGGAGTCGAGATTATCGGGCTTGGTTTTGAACGAAAAGACGATTTCGAATCGGCCAAAAAATCGTTGTCAAACCTGAAAACCCGTCTGAACATCCCATACGAAATCCTTTTTGCCGGGAAATCGGGTACCGAATCTGCCTCGAAAGCGCTGCCCGCTTTAAATGGAATTTCTGCATTCCCAACTACCATTTTCATCGATAAGAAAGGAAATGTGAGAATGGTACATACAGGATTTAACGGACCTGCCACAGGTAAATTCTACGAGGAGTTTAAAACCGAGTTCAACGGGTTGATCGATCAGTTACTCGCAGAGTAATTGTCTGTCCAGTCCTGAAATAGCGTTACCAAAAAGTAAGGTTATTTCAGGACAACGCTTATCAGCATACCTCGAATTATTAGCAATAAATGAGGCTATCTATTTGAATCAGTGCTACATGACCTGAAGGGTTATTTTTCACATCTACCGGAAGAATACCACGCAGAAAATTATCATGCTTGTTAAAACATAAACCTGCAGCAACAGTACGCGGAGTAAAAACAAACTCCCCGTTCTTTTTCACAAACTTGACGGAGAAAGTTACCTGCTTCTCACCAGGGGTACTGGACCGATCTCCTCATCTGTAGTACTAGATAAAAACTACCGGGAAGGGCCTTCTCCGCATTTGGTACAGAAAGCCTCCCTAGTGGATGGACAGTAATAAATGGCTGTTCCCTTTAACAACTTCGTTTTGCATTTGGAACAACTGGAGGTAAAACTGGCTGTGATTAGCCTTGGATAATTCTTGTATTGACTCATTTGTTATCACCGTTGCCCTATGGATTTATATTAGCATCTGGCTCGCTATAATTTGAACCAGTGCAAATTGAGCCAAGCGGATTCTTGTCAAGTGCGGCATGTCAGTTTCAACCAGGGTAATAAAAACATCAAAATGAAAGTGACCGATCACAAAGTGCCAGGAGGTGAAGCGTAAGGATCTATCAAAGAGACAACCGGACGGCCCTTGACTTTTCCGATCCGGCGATCAAAACCTTCAACCGAGAATTTGAGTTAATAGCATTTTCTATAAAAGTCATATTTAAAGCACATTAAAGACTTCCTGCGGATAATTGTATCCGTTTAGGCGAATGGAATTCTAATGCAAATATTTTAAAGCGATTGTTTTTTGAAGATCGTTTGTATATACCTTTATGAACGACAAAAGATTTAATTCATAAATTAACTGCAAATGGAAACATTTTCACTTGATAAAAAGAACCACATCGAATTATCTAAGTTATTACGGAAATTAAACATGGGCATTTCCAAAAGTGATGCCGAAGATTTAATAATTGGCAAGCAGGTTTCAGTAAACGGTATTACTGAAATACGGGAACATACCAAGATCAGCTTTGGCGATACTGTCGAGTTAAAAGGTCATCAAATCAGGATCGAATAATAACAAGAAATTATCCGGTGAGCAGTGAGGTTCCATTCCTGGCTGCCTAAATTGGGCTTGGCTGATTCTTTTCAAAACGAACATAGGATGTGGCTTTTGGGACACCCTAAAATGCTATTTGATTCGAAGGATATGGATTCAAAATTAAGCGATTATATTATTTCTTAAATGCTTTTTCATTACCGAAATTAATTTGAATCGGCCATAAGGTTTTGAAATATAATCGTTACATCCTGCAGTTAATGCCATTTCACGGTCGCTTTTTAACGCATAAGCCGTTTCTGCAATTATTACCACTTTTTTGTTGAACAGTCGGATTTGTCGGGTGGCTTCATAGCCATCCATTTCCGGCATTTGAATATCCATCAGGACAATATCAATATCAGGGTTATTGCAGCAAACTTCAACGGCATCAATACCTGTTTTTACTTTTATAATTTCTTTGCTTATCTTTTGAACTGCATTTGAAATGAGAATTTCGGATACTTCATCGTCTTCTGCAATTAATATTTTGAGTCCTGAAGTTTTGGGATTACTCTGTTGCATTGCCTTTTCATCAACAGCAATACTTTTAACCACTTTTATTTCGTTAGTTTCACGAATACAGGGAATTGTAAAGCTAAATAATGATCCTCTTCCTTCCTCGCTTTCAATCAACAATTCCCCTCCATGTTTCTCAACAAAATCTTTACAGATAATCAATCCCAACCCAGTACTATATTCACCTTCGGTACCTTTTCTGTTTGTCTTTGAATCAAGAAGGAAAAGATTAGGAATCATCTGTTTGCTTATTCCAATACCCGTATCCCTGATTGAAATCTCTACTAACTTTCCGGAGTCAGATTTTGCCGAAACAGTTACTCTTCCTCCTTTGGGTGTAAACTTAACCGCATTGGAAACTAAATTCCGAATGATGCTTTCCAACATATTTTTGTCAGCCCAAAGAGACAAATCTTCAGGTATTTCAAAAACGATTATAATATCCTTTTTATTTGCATCTTCTATAATCTGATTCAGACTATCGGAAATAATCGAACTCAATAAAATCAATTCAGGAGTAAATGATGTTAGCCCCCTTTGCAGACGAGACCACTCCAATAGATTTCCGAGTAAGCGAAAAATATTTGAGGCAGATTTTCTCATCACAACTGCCATTTCATATAATTCTTCACGTGAAATTTCCATAGATTTATCTATCATCAATTCAGTTATTCCCATAAATCCACTTAATGGACTTCGCAGGTCATGGGCAATAATAGAAAAAAACTTGTCCTTCTCGGCGTTAACTTTCAGAAGTTCTTCATTTTTACTTTGTATTTCCAATTCTGCCATTTTCCTTTCCGTTATATCCTGCAAAAGGCCTGAAAGCCGCACAGATTTACCTTCTGAATTTAGTATGTGACCACATGCCGCAAAAACCCACCGCACTTCGCCATCAACGCGGCGAATGCGAAAATCATGGCTCCAGTCTAATTGTGTCGCAATAGCTTCGCGATATCTGCGATCCACATTCTGGCGATCTTCCGGCAGAACATGTTCGAGAAACGTCTCGTATGTCCAGTATGGCAACTTCGTTTTGTATCCAAAAATATGATCGTAAGCTAACGAGTGTTCCGAAGTGTTGTCCAGCAAGTTATGGCTCCATGCACCGGTATGACTTGTTTCCAATGCAAGTTTTAATCGATCTTCGCTCTCACGAAGTGCCTGCTCCGTCAGCTTTAGTTTGGTGATATCCTGAATTGAGCCATAAACTTTTTTCGTTTTTCCATTTTCCCGATAGGGTTTTCCAATCGAATGCACCCACCGATGGTTCCCTTTATTTGTGATAATTTCCAATTCCAGGTCAAAGGGCTCGCCATACTCAATTGCACGCTGTATTGCAACTTCAATAACCGGACGAGATGAAGGTGAATAGAAACTAATTCCATTTTGGACATTCGGTTTAAAAGTAAAATCAATTTCATGGATATGGTAAACCTCTTCTGTCCAATTCTGCATCATTGTTTCGGTATCAAATTCCCATCCGCCAACATTTGCCGTTTCACCGGTAAGTTTTAATAAGGTATTTTTTCTTTGCAGTTCATATTCTGCCTGTTTGCGTGCAGTGATATCGCGTGCAATCACAAGGACAGCCAGTTTGTTGTCGAACCGAATTGACATCGATTTTACTTCTCCATCTATTACGGAACCATCCAATCGCACAAATTTCACTTCAACAAGAGGCACAATAACCCCTTCATTCGTGAGTTCTTTCATTCGTCCAATGATAAGTTCCCGGCAATCCGGATGAATTAATTCGAAAATTGATTTACCTATTAATTCGTCAGGACCTGCAGCTGCAATCAAATGGACGCATTCATTATTTACGAAAACAATTTTATCTTTTACATAAATAACAATTGCATCAGGAGAATTCTCAATTAACTTACGATATTTAAATTCACTCTCTTTTAATTTCTTTTCGGCAAGCTTTAGTTCAGTAATATCTTGCAATATGCCATGGGTCTGCAGAAATTTGCCATTCAAATCGTGACCAATCTCTCCATCGAAAACAATAGATAACAAATTGCCATTTTTATGAATCATTTCATATTGGCTGTGATCCTTGCCTTTTGCTATGAAAATTGGAAATCGTGTGAGGAAAGCTTTCCTAGACTTAGGAGAAAGAAAGTCACCAAACCATTTCCCAATTACCTCTTCGTATGTGTAACCAAACGTATCTAACCAATGCTGATTTACTTCAATAAAATGACTGGCAATATCTAACGACTGATAACTAAGCGGAGCTTTATTAAACAATAGCTGAAATCTTTCTTCACTTTCCTTTAACAATTCATTTGTTTTTTCTCCCTCGGCAATCTCTTTTTTAAGGCATAAATTACGATAGGCATTTTCGGAAAGTTCTTTGACAAAAGAGAATAGCAACTTTGCTATGCTATTGAATTTTTCAACTGACATAACGGGGACTTCATGCAGCGCCTCCAAAAGATCTGTCCGGTTTACACCAATTTCATCAGCATATTGTAACATCCGTTGCTCATCGGTATGATCGTTTATGATTTGTCCTATTAGCCAATTGGCGATGTGTTTTCCTCCAACTGTAATGCTTGCACCAGCATCCCATAAACCACAGCCCAAACATGGCTGAACAGTTGGACTGAAAGAATTCTGTTTGCCAATCATTACATCTGATTTATAACATTTATCACGCCCTATTTCCGTCTTTCGGATGATGTTGCATAACCTGGTGAAATTGCTGGGTTCTGTAATCGGTTCCCCATCAGCAGTTGTAATAACGGAAGCCACACCATTAGCATTTGAAAACAAATCCTGCAATCTTTGCATTTCATCAAGGTCAAAAATGTCGCTAAACTGAATGGTGCTTAATGGAACATTTGTCGAAAAAAGTTCCCCGGGTTTAGATTCCAGTTCATCTGCTTTCATTAATAATAAATTTAACTGTTATTCATTTCAATATCTCATTTGAATAGTTTTCGTGTATATCTTCCTTTCAATTTAAAGCCACTACTTCACGTTTTATTGCTGATTTAGGATAACAATGTTTTTTTAACTAAAAACGAGTGCAAGTTCGTTCATCGTGGAAAATTATCAGTTTCCTTATGGGGAAGAATTGAATAAATCGGACTCTAACAGTTTTGAATTACAAAGCTGCTTGGCGTTATGGGTGGGTATAAAGGCTTCTTTGTTTTTATTGTCTTTTGGCATATGATAACTATGTTTATCCTTCAACTTTCTGTTCTTCAAATATAATGTTCAAATAATAAGAACAACCTCGCCTAAAAAAGATAGCTTTCTGATAATATTTGCCAAAATATTTCAATACGATACTTTTAGGAAGAACCATTTCACCGTTTAATTCAATTGAACTGGACAACATTTTCCCCCCCAAAAAAATTCCCTTTCTCGTCTTAAATGAGGCATTTGCTATTCTGATCAGCCGTAAGCAATTTAATTCGAAAGATGGACAGTAGGAAACAGAGATTACTTACTTAGAACGCAAGCCGTATGTCGATATAGTCTTTTATTATTGCTTATTATTTAACAGTTATAGAATTTATAACTCAATAAAGAAATCGATACTAGCTAAACTCAATTTCTAAATAAAAAATCACCAACACTATAAATATACTAATAAAAAAACCAATTGCAAATTAAAAAAAACCTTATTAGAAAGCTTCTTTTGATCGGCAGGAGTTGGAATCCTGCTGATCAAATATCAGGTTCCAGGAAGCATATTCCTCGGTTTCTTCCTCTCATGCTTTCAAAGAAGCCTCCTGATTGAAAGCAATTCTAAATTTGAAGTTAAACTGATTTTCGAACATTTTTGAGGTAATTCTTCGGCTGTTTTCATGAAGACAGTGGTGCATCTGCAGAAATATGGATGAAAACTCAATCACCAGATGCAGTTTTAAAATCGGAGGTACTGTCATGTAAGGGATAAGAAAGTAAATGCTTTGCCAACTGTTGTTATCGGTACCGGATACTGTTGCCATTTCAGAAAAAACTTCTACGGGAACTTAAGCTACAGGGGAGTGGAATCATAATGATTTGGTCGATTTGAGGTTGTAACTCGTTTTCATAGCAGCACTCTCAGTTTTGTAAAACAATCCATCCGCTGATTACATTTTCTGTTGGTTACGATTTGTAGCACTAAATCCCGCCCCCGAGAGAGGGGTGGATAGCTCATTTTGAGCTATCCATATTAAATTCGTTTGCCACAAATTCATTCAATATGGAAACACAAACAAAGTTAAGAAAAAAGTCGTTCACAATTGTTGAACCGGCAATTCACCAGATAAGAGGTTTCAGAAATCTTTACTAGGAGGTGGATGATAAAATTCGGTTATCCGGACAATCTATCAGTACGTTGAGAAGCTACGCAAGGAATTTAGCACAGCTAAGTCTTCATTTTGGTAAACTACCACAACACATAAACGAGAAAGAGCTAAACTAATACCAAGCACAGCTTGACCCGGCAAAGTAAAACACCATCGTTGAGCGATTTTAAGTTTGCGGTATACGGAATAAGGTACTGTTACTGTCTTCTGGGAATGACTGACAAGAGTGTCAAACTTCCCAGTATTAAAAACAAATAGTAAATTACCGGTTGTGCTCAACTATGAAGAATGCAAAGCGCTTTTCAATGCGCCGGAAATACTTAAACACCATGTTCTGCTGTCGCTGATGTACTCTGGAAGCTTGTTTGCAGGTGAGGTGAGGTGAGTAGGTTACACTTAGCCAACATTGACTCAGGAAGCATGATAATCCTATTTTTTGTGATGATTGAATTATCAGTTTTTGAAGAACAATAGCGTTTTGTATGGCAATTAAAAGACAGTCTGCTGTAGAAACAGCAAATATTAAAGTGAGTTTTTTGCAACTGATTAACCAAATCATTACTTTTAGAGTGAATTAGACTTGGGATGATTTCTTATCGTTCGTAAATCAAATACCAGTCACAAATACCCATTTAGAAATTCAGTCAAAAACCAATTTCAAATATATTTCACATGGCAAAAATTGTTGTTTTGGGCGCAGGTATCTCAGGGCACACTGCAGCTGCATTTCTAAAGAAAAACTGGGTCGGGTTCACGAGGTTGTTGTTGTAAGTCCAGGTGCATATTACCAGT
>JANYLE010000510.1 GCA_025363795.1 Mariniphaga sp.
GGTATAAAGTCAGGATCTCTTCTTTTGAATAAAGGCGTTCGAGCCGGTAGGCAATGATTGATTCCCTGATCTTGCTTACCGGAAGTGTTAACGGGCCATAGCTTTTTCTGCCGAAAATATTCTTGACAACCTGTTGTGATAAGGTGGATCCACCTCCGGAGCTTCGGTCGACCATGAAGATTGTCTTTATAACAACCCTTACGAGCGCCCATTCATCAATTCCCATGTGCGTGTAAAACCTGTTATCTTCGGTCGCAATCAGTGCATTAATTAGATTGGGAGAGATTTCCTTAAAGGTGACGTTGCTTCGGTTTTCGGTGTAATACCGGCCAAGCAACTTGTTGTCTTTGCTATAAACTTCAGACGCATTTGGCTCTTTGATTTTGATAAGCGCTTTGGCATCGGGTAACTGACCAAATGTTCCGATGTAAACCAACCCGAAAAGGACGAGCAATAAAAACAGTCCCAGGAGTCCGAGTTTCAAACCCCACAGGAGAACTCTTTTAGTCCATGATTGTTTAGAACTTGAAGATAATCCGGAGAAGAACCCCTTGGAGGTTTTCTTCTTTTCGGATCCTTTAATTTTTTTAACTGGCATATAATTGAATCGTATAATCTTTGTTCACCTTTCCTAAAATTACTCACATCATGAAAATTGCGATCTCCGGCAGTACAGGTTTTATTGGAAAACAGTTGTCGGACTATTTATTAAGATCAGGCAATGAACTAATTGCGATTTCGCGTCATGACTTTTCAGACGGGAGTAATCAACTGGCAAAGCTAATCAATTCTGTCGATGTTGTTATCAACCTCGCCGGAGCACCGGTTTTGACACGATGGAACGAAAAAAACAAAAGGCTAATCCTTTCCAGCAGGGTCGAAACCACGAGGTTATTGGTTGAAGCCGTTCGGATGAATGTTCCGGAGCATCGACCCAATTTTTTTATTAATGCTTCTGCTATTGGTATTTATGAAAATTCATTAACGCATGATGAGTATTCCACCGCATTGGGTTCCGATTTTTTGGCAAAGGTTAGTAAGGCATGGGAAACCGAAACTGAACCATTGAAGGAGATGAACTTAAGGCTGTGTACCATCCGGCTCGGCATCGTATTGGGAACCACAGGCGGTTCGATGCAAAAAATGTTGCCCTTGTTTAAAGCCGGATTAGGTGGAAAAATCGGATCAGGCAATCAACCATTTTCATTTATTCATATTTCAGATTTATGCAGGGCTGTCGGACATTTGATCACAAGCGATAAGAGCTCCGGAATCTATAACATGGTTGGACCGGAACCAATAACTAACAGCTTATTTACCTCGGTATTGTCTGATCAACTGCACCGTCCCGCCTTTTTTACAGTTCCTGCATTTGCTTTAAAATTGATCTATGGAGAGGCTTCTGAAATACTGACAAAAGGGGCACGTGTAAAACCTGCCCGCCTGCTGAAGGAAGGTTTTAAATATGAGTTTCCTGATATTTCGTCTGCACTTGAAAACCTGGTTCAAAGCCGCTGATTTTTAAGTTAAAGCATTGATTATTAATTTATCATTAAACTATTTTCAGATGGATAACGGTAATCAAGGATTAAAGACTCCGCCAATCTATATTGTCTCAGGCGGGAAAGGATTGGCTGGTGACGCGATAGTTCAGTCGGTTTTGATTCAGTTTCCGAATAATAAAGTTCCGGTTATCATTACCCCGGATATTCTCAATCAGGCAAAAATGGACGAGGTTATTTCAAAGGCTTTGGCTACCAAGGGAATTATTGTTCATACGATGGTCGATCCCGAAGCACGAAAGATGCTGATCACCTCGTGTGTTCAGAGTGGCGTCAGACATATTGATCTGGCCGGCGAGTTATCTGACTATTTATCCAATTTGCTGCATACCGAACCTATCAGTCAGCCTGGATTGTACCGCTTAAGCAATATCGCTTATTTTAAGCGGGTTGAAGCGATTGATTTTACGTTGAAAGTGGATGACGGACAAAACCCGGAAAAGATCAACCAGGCAGATATTATCCTGACGGGGGTATCCCGGACAGGAAAAACGCCCCTTAGTGTTTATTTGGCCATGTTTGGATGGAAAGTCGCGAATGTGCCGATTGTTCAGGGTATTCAACCACCAGAAGAGTTGTTTAAAGCTGATCCTGGAAGGGTTTTTGGTCTGAATATTTCACCTGTTTACCTGATTGCCCAGCGTGCCAACCGGGTCAAAAATCTTCAAATGGACGAAGACGCGGACTATATCAATAAAAGAAAGGTTGCTGATGAGCTGGAATATGCCCGGAGAATATTCGAAAGGGGAGGGTTTACCGAAATTCAGATTACCAATAAACCTATTGAATCCTCCGCCAATGAGATTCTTACTATCCTTACTGGTCGCTTCGAACAGGAGAAGTGGAAGAAAGAGGATTGATCCGCTTTAGGGTTTAATCCCAAACATATCGCTCGTCGAATTCAACCTTATACTTTTTAAGAAATGCCCTGAATTCATCCTCGAAAATTTTGCGTTCATGATGTTTCTGTTGGTTATTAATGTAATTCACAACAACATCAATCTCGGCCGGATTAACCGAAAATATCCCGTATCCATCTTGCCAGTGGAAATCACGAAACTTTGTATCTTTGTTTTAATCCACTTCGATGACTCTACTTTTAACTCTTCGACTAGTTTCATCTGTGTGATTTTTCGCGAGAGTAAACATAGGATATGTATGTGGTTTTTGTAGCCTCCAACGCGGATCGGGTTACATTCCAACCCCCTGCATATTCCACCCAGGTATTCGAACAGCGACTCTTTTATCGTATCGTCGATACGATTTTGACGATGTTTAGTGCTGAAAATGAGGTGTACATATACTTTCGATAACGATTGTGGCATGGTGTTTTTCCATTAAAGTTTTCGTATTATCTTCCTTTTTCTTACTTCGGACGCTACCCTGAAGTGCTGCTGCCGCTCTTTCAGAGCTATTTATGGAATTCTTCTATATAAGCAGGGCTTCTCCCTACATTAATGCTGATGCTCTTTCAGAGCTATTCGATGGAATAGATTACCAGATTATTCTTCTCGTATCTCAGGGCTTCACCCTACATTAATGCTAATGCTCTTTCATAGCATATTCGTGTTATTATATCTCTTCTTCTCCGTCAGCATGGCTTTGCCCGGCATTAATGCTGATGCTCTTTCAGAGCAACGACTTCGATTCTCTATTTGCTTCTTATGTGTGCTTTGCCCTGAAAGGGCGTCAGCACTACCGAAGGGTGAAACCCGTCGATAGTGGATAGCCTCTGCACTCCGCTCGCAGCCCTGAAGGGGCGGAAGCGATTCGTTTTCAAATAGTTCTTCCGGATCATCATAACCGTCAGCACAAAAAGCCTCTCACATCGGTGAAAGGCTTTTTTGTACTTTCGGCTTTGCCTGAACCGGCTGCCAGTCGCAATTCTTAAAACAACTAAAGTTATTTCTTTGCGGGAGCGACCAGTGTGACAGTCTTAACGTCAACCGTAATCTCCCCTAATCTTTTTGCAACTTCAGGTTTCATACTTTCCTGGAAACGGCCGCCCAAATGCTTTGCCAGAAACTTCTCGGCGGAAGCCAACATGGCCATATTGTTGACCGGACGTGCAAAGCCATGACCTTCATCGGGTGCAACGATGTATTCAACGGGGAAACCTCTGTCGCGTAATGCAATAACGATCTGGTCAGACTCAGCTTTATTAACCCGCGGGTCATTCGCTCCCTGCACAACCATTAAAGGAGCCTTGATCTTTGTGGCAGAGTTAAGCGGGGACTGGCGCTCGAGCTGGGCTTTTCCTTCGGGATTGGTCGGATCGCCCATTCTTACGTGAAAGATTTTACGTCCTGCTTCCCAGTAAGGAGGAATGGAGTTGAGTAGTGTGATTAGGTTGGAGGGACCAACAATCGATACCCCACATGCATATACATTTGGCGTAAAAGCTAAGCCGGCCAGTACGGCATATCCACCGTATGAACCGCCCATGATACCGATTTTTGTAGAGTCAGCAATCCCTTCGCTGATCAGGTATTTAACGCCCCAGGTAATATCGTCCTGCATTTTTTCTCCCCACTGATTATTACCGGCGTTCAGAAATTTTTTCCCGTATCCGGTTGAAGCCCTGAAATTGGGAGAAAGTACCGCGTAACCACGGTTCGCCAAAAATTGGGCATAGGTATTGTAACCCCAACTATCGCGCCCCCATGGACCGCCGTGAGGAAATACCACAACAGGAAGATTTTTGGGTTCAAGACCTTTTGGCAAGGTCAGGTATGCCGGAATTTGCAGACCATCTGATGATTTGTAGCTGATCGATTTCATTTCAGCGAGGTCTTTGATCGGGATATTCGGACGTGGCCGGTACTGGAAGGTGAGTTTTTTATTAAGCCTGTCATATAAATAGGTAGAGCCCGGATCGGTATCGGCAGATGCACTGAGTAACCAGAAATTCTCATCGGTTGTTAATGAACTCAAATAGATTTCGGTATTTGGCAACTCCTTCTTAATCCGGTTATAATCTTCTTCATAACTTTTATCTCTCCAGTAAAACCTGTTCCGTTCATCCTCATAGGATGTGCAAACAATTTCTTTGGTCACTTCCGAAATAAATACGTTCCCGATATCCACCTTTTTCAAAGGATCGGCTTCAACGACCTCTTCTTTCATCGTTGCAGGATCGAAAAGGATCAACCGCGAAAGATCGATGCTGTCCCCTTTATTGGTAGTCATGTAAACCAGCTTATTGTCTTTATGAAAAGCGATTGGATTTGCTTCTTCAAAAACAGAGGTGGTGTAAATTTTGACAAGTTCTTTATCATCAACCCTCAAAATATCGTTGCTGCCGTCCGTATTTGCACGGCTGGCCAAACGAAGCTGATCGTTCCAGTCAAAAATCCAACCTGTAATCCTGTCAGTCGCGGAGTTCTGTCGGATCAAAGTTCTTTCACCCGTTGATAATTTCAGTTTGTACAAATCGTGCCATGCCTTATCACGGTCATTGAGTCCGATATAAATTGCATCGGGATCAGTCTTGGGAACCGCATAAATATATACCCTGACACCTTTTAATTTGGTCAGATCCCGGTTGACCGGAATATCACTTCCCTGGGCTGGAGCTTCTTTGGGGTTGACAGCATAAATATTAAAATTCTCATCTCCCCCTTTGTCCTGGACATAGAGTATGTATTTACCATCGCGCGACCAAAAATAGCTGCGGATCGGACGTAAAGTATCTGCCGTAATGGGTTTTGCGGCTTTAAAATCTTCATCCAATTTCTTTACCCAGACATTCATCGTCCCTTTGTAAGGTTTAATGAAAGAGATAAACTTCCCGTCGGGAGAGAGTTGGCCTCCGGCGATTTCCGGATTATCAAAAAACAGTTCACGATCAATGATCGGCGGTTGCGGAACTTTTGGTGCCGGCGTCTGGCATCCGATCATAGTTGTTAGAAACAGAAAACAGAGGATCTTTGTGTTTTTCATTTTCAAGTTATTTAAAGATTGGTAAATAGTGATTATAAGTTGTTAACGTGAAAATGTTTTTTTTGATTCACTGAAATGAGATTTTTTCTCGTTTTTAATCAGACATTTAAAAATAAGGTTCGCATTTTGAGAATGCCTATTTATTTTAATGTCTTTTTTATTGATACTTAAGGTATCAAGGGTGTTAACAGTGGATTTTGGATCTGTTTTGATAAGCAGCAAATTGATTTGGAAAATTTCGTTTTCCGTATTCCGTCCAAACAAAGTTAATTGTGCCATTTCCTATTCAGAATTGGTTCAAATCAAATGAGAGGCATCATTTCTGGTTCAGGATTGGTTCTAATCAAATGAGAGATACCAATTCCGATTCAGAATTGGTTCAAATCAAATGGGATGCATCATTTCCGATTCAGAATTGGTTCAAATCAAATGGGATGGATGATTTCCGATTCAGGATTGATTCAAATCAAATGAGAGGCATCATTTCCGATTCAGGAATGGCTCAAATCAAATGGGAGACATCAATTCTGATTTATGGATGGCGCCTTCTTTTTTTGCAGAAGGCTTTAAGGCAGCTGTTTGGTTGAATGAAAAAAGCCTCCCACGATTGTGAAAGGCTTTTTTGTGTTCAGACGTTGTTTATTTGTCGGAGCCACTAAAGGGACTCGAACCCTCGACCTGCTCATTACGAATGAGCTGCTCTACCAACTGAGCTAAAGTGGCTTTTATGGTCGGCAAATGTAGTAAAATTGAGTTTGAGACCAATAATTAG